>NZ_JAVRFJ010000009.1:0-243079 GCF_031845845.1 Streptomyces gottesmaniae | reverse complement strand
CGCCGACAGAATGCGCGCCCCGAACTCCGGGGAGACCGGGTCGGCGCCGTGGCCGAGCCCGCCGACCTCCAGGTAGGGCACGTCCTGGACCCAGTCGTCGGCGTCCCGCATGGCCCACACCCGGGCCACGCGCCCGCACCCGCCCGATTACAGTGCCCCCGAGCCCTGAGGCGCCCGGCCCGGCGGCGCGGCCAACCTCCCGCTCCCCATAGGATTGGCGCCAAACCACACACACTCACCCCAGAGGATCGCTGCATGCCTGGCATCACGCGCGAGGAGGTCGCCCACCTCGCACGGCTGGCGCGTCTGGAGCTGAAGCCCGAAGAACTCGAACACTTCGCGGGCCAGCTGGACGACATCATCGGCGCGGTCGCCCGCGTCAGCGAGGTCGCCGACCAAGATGTTCCGCCGACCTCGCACCCGCTGCCGCTGACGAACGTCATGCGCGCGGACGAGGTCCGTCCGTCGCTCACCCCCGAGCAGGCGCTTTCCGCCGCCCCGGCCCAGGAGCAGCAGCGTTTCAAGGTGCCGCAGATCCTGGGGGAGGACTGATCACGTCATGACCGACAGCATCATCAAGCTCACCGCGGCACAGATCGCCGCGAAGATCGCTTCCGGCGAGCTCACCGCCGTAGAGGTCACCGAGGCCCACCTGGCCCGGATCGAGGCCGTCGACGAGAAGGTGCACGCCTTCCTGCACGTCGACCGCGAGGGCGCTCTCGCGCAGGCCCGCGCCGTCGACGAGAAGAAGGCCAGGGGCGAGCAGCTCGGCCCGCTCGCCGGTGTGCCGCTCGCGCTCAAGGACATCTTCACCACGGTCGGGATTCCCACCACCGTCGGGTCGAAGATCCTGGAGGGCTGGATCCCGCCGTACGACGCCACGCTCACCAAGCGGCTGAAGGACGCGGACGTCGTCATCCTCGGCAAGACCAACATGGACGAGTTCGCCATGGGGTCGTCGACGGAGAACAGCGCGTACGGACCGACGGGCAACCCGTGGGACCTCACCCGCATCCCCGGCGGCTCCGGCGGCGGTTCCTCCGCCTCGCTCGCCTCCTACCAGGCACCCCTCGCCATCGGGACCGACACCGGCGGTTCCATCCGCCAGCCGGCGGCCGTCACCGGCACGGTCGGCGTCAAGCCGACGTACGGGGCCGTGTCGCGGTACGGCATGGTGGCGTTCTCCTCCTCCCTCGACCAGGGCGGGCCCTGCGCCCGTACGGTCCTGGACGCGGCGCTGCTGCACGAGGTGATCGCCGGTCACGACCCGCTCGACTCCACCTCGATCGACGCCCCGGTCCCGCCGGTCGTCGAGGCCGCCCGCAACGGCAGCGTCGCGGGGATGCGCGTCGGTGTCGTCAAGCAGTTCCGCGGTGAGGGCTACCAGGCCGGTGTGGTCCAGCGGTTCGACGAGTCCGTCGAGGTGCTGAAGGAACTGGGCGCCGAGATCGTCGAGCTGGACTGCCCGTCGTTCGACCTGGCCCTGGCCGCGTACTACCTGATCGCGCCGAGCGAGTGTTCGAGCAACCTCGCCCGCTTCGACGGACTGCGTTACGGCCTGCGCACCGGCGACGACGGCACGAACTCCGCCGAGACGGTCACCTCCCTCACCCGTGAGGCGGGCTTCGGCCCCGAGGTGAAGCGCCGCATCATGCTCGGCACGTACGCGCTCAGCTCCGGCTACTACGACGCGTACTACGGCAGCGCCCAGAAGGTCCGTACGCTCATCACACGGGACTTCGAGAAGTCGTTCGAAAAGGTCGACGTCATCGTGTCGCCGACCACGCCCACCACCGCCTTCCCGATCGGCGAGCGCGCCGACGACCCGATGGCGATGTACCTGGCGGACCTCTGCACCATCCCGACCAACCTCGCGGGCAACGCCGCGATGTCCCTGCCCTGCGGCCTCGCGCCGGAGGACGGACTGCCGGTCGGACTGCAGATCATCGCCCCGGCGCTCAAGGACGACCGTCTTTACAAGGTCGGCGCCGCCGTCGAGGCCGCCTTCGTGGAAAAGTGGGGGCACCCGCTTCTCGAGGAGGCTCCGTCGCTGTGAGCAACGCACTGTCCAAGGCCAAGGACTTCCAGAAGTCCAAGTCCGGTACGTACGTGTCCATCGCCACCACCGCCTTCGGCGCGTGGGGCATCGCCAAGCGGATCAAGAAGGCCCGTGTCGAGCAGGACACGCTCCGGCTGATCGACGCGTCCGTGGCCGCCGTCGGCATCGTCACCGGTCTCGCCATCCTGTACCGCGAACTGAAGCGGCTGGGCGACGACGACGTCCTGCTGGGCTGAGAGGGAACCAAGACCGTGACCACCACGACCGACCTGGTGTCGTACGAGGACGCGCTGGCGTCGTACGACCCCGTCATGGGCCTTGAGGTCCATGTCGAACTCGGCACCAAGACCAAGATGTTCTGCGGCTGTTCGACCGAACTCGGTCAGGACGCCAACACGCAGACCTGCCCCACCTGCCTCGGCCTGCCCGGCGCGCTCCCGGTCGTCAACGCGATCGGCGTCGAGTCGGCCATCAAGATCGGCCTCGCGCTGAACTGCGAGATCGCCGAGTGGTGCCGCTTCGCCCGGAAGAACTACTTCTATCCGGACATGCCGAAGAACTTCCAGACCTCCCAGTACGACGAGCCGATCGCCTTCAACGGCTACCTCGACGTACAGCTGGAGGACGGCGAGACCTTCCGCGTGGAGATCGAGCGCGCCCACATGGAGGAGGACACCGGCAAGTCGACGCACGTCGGCGGTGCCACCGGCCGCATCCACGGCGCCTCGCACTCGCTGCTCGACTACAACCGCGCGGGCATCCCGCTCATCGAGATCGTCACCAAGCCGATCGAGGGGGCGGGCGAACGCGCTCCCGAGGTCGCCAAGGCGTACGTCCGTGAGCTCCGCGAGGTCATCAAGGCGCTCGGCGTCTCCGAGGCCCGGATGGAGATGGGCCAGATGCGCTGCGACGTGAACCTGTCGCTGCGCCCGAACGGCACCGAGAAGTTCGGCACGCGTTCGGAGACGAAGAACGTCAACTCGCTGCGGTCCGTCGAGCGCGCCGCCCGCTTCGAGATCCAGCGGCACGCGGCCGTCCTGAGCGGTGGCGGGACGATCATCCAGGAGACCCGGCACTTCCACGAGGACACGGGGTCCACGACCTCCGGCCGCGTGAAGGAGGAGGCCGAGGACTACCGGTACTTCCCCGAGCCGGACCTCGTGCCGGTGGCCCCCTCGCGCGAGTGGGTCGAGGAGCTGCGGGCCGCGCTGCCCGAGCTGCCGCTGGTCCGCCGCAACCGGCTCCGCGAGGAGTGGGGCGTCTCGGCCACCGACATGCAGGCGATCCTCAACGCCGGTGCGCTGGACCTGATCGTCGCCACCATCGAGGCCGGGGCGGACGCCGCCTCCGCCCGCAAGTGGTGGATGGGCGAGCTGGCCCGCAGCGCCAACGAGTCGGGCACGGCGCTGGACGAGCTGGCGATCACGCCGGAGCAGGTCGCGCGGGTGACCGAGCTGGTCTCGAAGGGCGACCTGAACGACAAGCTGGCCCGGCAGGTCATCGAGGGCGTCCTCGCGGGCGAAGGCACCCCGGACGAGGTCGTCGACAAGCGCGGTCTGAAGGTCGTCTCCGACGAGGGCGCCCTGACGACGGCGGTCGAGGAGGCCATCGCGGGCAACCCGGCCATCGCGGACAAGATCCGCGGCGGCAAGGTGGCCGCGGCCGGCGCCCTGGTCGGCGCGGTCATGAAGGCCACGCGCGGTCAGGCGGACGCGGCACGCGTCAAGGAACTGATCCTGGAGAAGCTGGGCGTCAGCGAGGGCTGAACGGTCGGCGGTTCCGTCGCGTATCCCCGAGGGCGGCGCATCACTGCGATGCGCCGCCCTCGGGCGTGCGCAGCCGAGTGACGCGGGGCGACAGAGTGCCGCCGTTTGTCCTGTGAGGTGCCTCCCATCCCATGTGAGGAGACCCTCAAAGGGGCCAAACGATCACATTGTGGTGCAACAGTTGCCAGGAATCGCTCATGCCTCCCCCCTCAGGAGCACGATCCGTGGCAGCCCTCGCGCGCTGGTGTGTCCGGCACCGTCTTGTCGCCGTCCTACTGTGGCTTGTCGCCTTCGCCGGCACGGCCGCCGGCGCCGCCGTCGCGGGAGCCGCGTACTCGAACGACTACAAGACCCCCGGAACCGAGTCCAGCCGTGCCACCGAACTGCTGAGCGAGGGCTTCCCGGGCGTCAGCGGTGACAGCGCCACCGTCGTCTGGCACACGAGCGACGGGACCGCGAGCGTGCGGGCCGCCGCCGTCGAGCAGACGATGACCCGCACCCTGGACGAGATCGCCGACCTGCCCGGCGTCGCCGCGGTGACCGACCCGTACGACGGTGCCGACGGCGGCCGGATCAGCGAGGACGGCCGCACGGCGTACGCCACCGTCACCTTCGACCAGCCGGCCGAGGACGTGGACAAGGCGCAGGCCCAGGCCGTCGTCGACGCGGCGAAGGCCGCCGAGGGCGGCGGGCTCCAGGTGGAGCTGGGCGGCACCTCGATCGGGCTCACCGAGGCCTCCGGCGGGCACCTCGCGGAGATCGTCGGTGTCCTCGTCGCCGCCGTCGTCCTCTTCCTGGCGTTCGGCTCGCTCGCCGCCAGCCTGCTGCCGATCGCGACCGCCCTGGTCAGCGTGGGCACGGCCTACGCGGGGATCACCCTGCTCGGGCACGCCATGACGGTCGCCGACTTCGCGCCCATGCTGGGCACCCTCATCGGCCTCGGCGTCGGCATCGACTACGCGCTGTTCATCGTGACCCGGCACCGCCGGGGGCTGAAGCGGGGCCTGTCCGTGGAGGAGGCCGCGCGGAGCGCCGTCGCGACCACCGGACGGGCCGTGGTCTTCGCCGGCGCCACGGTATGCATAGCCCTGCTGGGCATGCTGATCCTGCGGCTCGGTTTCCTCAACGGCGTCGCGATCGCCGCCTCCCTCACCGTGGTCCTCACCGTCGCCGCCTCCGTGACGCTGCTGCCGGCCCTGCTGTCGTTCATCGGCATGCGCGCCCTCAGCCGCCGCGAGCGTCGCCGTCTCGCCGAGCACGGTCCCGAGCCCGAACTGCCCACGGGCTTCGCCGCCCGCTGGTCCGCCTTCGTCGAGCGGCACCCGAAGAAGCTCGGCGCGCTCGCCCTCGTCGTCATGACCCTGCTGGCCCTGCCCACGCTCGGACTGCGCCTCGGCACCTCCGACCAGGGCAACGACCCGCAGGCGACCACCACCCGCCAGGCCTACGACCTCCTCGCCGACGGCTTCGGGCCCGGGGTGAACGGCCCCCTGACCCTGGTCACCGAGGTCGACGGCGCCGCCGACGAGCTCGCCCTCGACAGCCTCGACACCACGCTCAGGGCCACCGAGGGCGTCTCGGCGGTGACCCCGGTGACGTACAACGCCGGCGGCGACACCGCGTACCTCACCGTCGTACCCGACTCCTCCCCGCAGTCCGCGAAGACCAGCGATCTGGTCGAACGGCTGCGCGACGAGGTGCTGCCGCGCGCCGAGACCGGCACCTCGCTGGATCTGCGTGTCGGCGGGGTGACCGCCGGTTACGACGACTTCGCCGACGTCATCGTCGGCAAGCTCCCGCTGTTCGTCGGCGTCGTCATCGGACTCGGCTGTCTGCTGCTCCTGCTCGCCTTCCGGTCCATCGGGATACCGCTCAAGGCCGCCGCGATGAACGTGGCCGCCGTCGCCGCCGCGTTCGGCGTGGTCGTCGCGATCTTCCAGTGGGGCTGGGGGAGCGAGCTGCTGGGCCTCGGCCGGGCCGGGCCGATCGAGCCCTTCCTCCCCGTGATCATGGTCTCGGTCCTCTTCGGGCTCTCCATGGACTACCAGGTCTTCCTGGTCAGCCGGATGTACGAGGAGTGGCTGGAGACCGGTGACAACCGGCGCGCGGTCCGGGTCGGCCTCGCCGAGACCAGCAGGGTGATCAACTCCGCGGCGGTCATCATGATCTCCGTCTTCCTCGCCTTCGTGCTCAGCGGCGACCGCGTGATCGCCATGTTCGGCATCGCGCTCGCCGCCGCCGTCGCCCTCGACGCCTTCGTCCTGCGCACGCTCCTCGTCCCCGCCCTCATGCACATGCTCGGCGGCGCCAACTGGTGGCTGCCCCGCTGGCTCGACCGGCGCATGCCCCGCATCAGCATCGAACCGCCCGAGACCCGCGCCGCCCATGAGAGGCTCGCGGACGTCGTGGTGGAAGACGTGGAGAAGGAGCGGCCGAAGGATGTACGCGATATCCCTGGGTGACGACGGCGCCGAACTGCGGCCCCTGGAGCCCTGGCACGCCGAGGAGTTCCTCGCCCACCTGGAGCGGGGACGGGACTTCATCAACCAGTACGTCCCCTTCGGCCAGACCGCGACGGACGCCGACGGCGCGCGCGCCGTCCTCCAGCGGTACGCCGACATGCGCGCCGCCGACACCGGCTCCCTGCACGGCATCTGGCTCGACGGCAAGCTCGTCGGCGGGGTCCTCTTCCTCAACTTCGACGCGGAGAGCGCCAACTGCGAGGTCGGCTGCTGGCTGGAGCCCGCCGCCACCGGGCGAGGGCTCGTCACCCGCGCCATGCGGATCCTCATCGACTGGGCCGTCGACGTCCGCGCCGTCCACCGGGTCGAGTGGATCGCGGCCTCGGGCAATACGCCCAGCCTCGACGTGGCACGGCGGCTCGGCATGGTCAGGGACGGTGTGCAGCGCGAGAGATATCCCCACCGGGGTGTGCGGCACGACTTGGAGATATGGTCCGTCCTGGCGCCCGAATGGCGTGCGGCACGTGCTCGCAGCGCTCACAAGGATCGTTAAGAAACCTCTCAGACAACATTCGTACGGTGCGAGGTATGGGAACCAAGACAGTTGACGAGACCGGGGCCGACACGGGCGCCGAGGCCAGGAACGACGACGAGTCGGTGAAGGGCACCGACGTCACCAAGGAGGACGCGGCCCGCGAGGAAGCCGCGACGGAGGCCGGCGACGCGGTCGAGACCGACGGCTCCGACGCCTCCGACGAGGCCGCGCAGTTCGACGAGGAGTTCCCGCCGGCCACCGCGAAGGCGACGCCGGGCGTCGGTCAGGGTGCCGCCGGCATCGTGTCCGTGGTGCTGGGCCTCGTCTCGCTGACCGGAGGCTGGGTCGGCACCGTCGCCTCCGCGCGTGAGGAGATCACCGGGCAGTTGGAGATGCAGGCCGCGACGAACGCGACCGTCGCCACCCAGCTCCAGGCCGTCTACGGCGACGCCTGGCAGGCCTCCGCCCTGTGGGCCGGCGTCTTCGCGCTGGTCGGCCTGATCGTCGGCGTGGCCGTGCTGGTGCGGCCCGCGTTCGGCGACCCCGACCAGGTGCAGCCGCCGTGGATCAAGTCGGTGGCCTGGGCCGGAGTCTCGGTCGGCTTCATCGGGCTGGTGCTGGCCGCCCTGAAGTACTCCGACCTCCTGCTGGCACTGCCGAGCACCTGACGCGCCCCCGCCCGGACAGGGTGGACCAGCGGCTTCTGAGGGGCCTTAGGCCCGTCGTGGGCGTACCTACGACGGACCTAAGGCCCCTCGCGCGTTCAAGATGCGGAACTCTCCCGATGTGGCGCACCCGCCTCGGAGACGAAGGTTGAGGCATCGCACCAAGCGAGCCGAAACCGACTCTTCACGAGGGGTACGAGATGTTCGAGTACGAGCTCCAGCAGATCCGTTCAGCCGAGCTGATCCGTGAGGCGGAGCACTTCCGTCAGGTACGCGAGGCCCGCCGCGCCCGCCGCGCGGCCGCACACGACGCCACGACCGCGACGAGGTCCGCCTCGAAGGATGGGGAACAGGACGCGGAAGGGAGCGTGCCCGGCCATCGCCCGCGTCGGCTCCGCTTCCCGCGCGCCGCGTGACAGGCACCGTCGGCCGAGCCGGTGCGGGGGCCGTCCCGGGGGCGGACGGTCGCCTTCGGGCCGCCCGGGGCCCGCGGATAATCGGTGCCGGAGTGTCCGAGGGCCGTGCGATGCTCGGCCATGTGGAGACCAGGTCCGTCAGTCCGGTGTTCGTGGGTCGTGCCGACGAACTGAAGGTGTTGCGCGAGGCGTTGGCCCGCGCCGATGGAGGCGCCGCACGGGCGGCGGGGAACGGGGGAGACGGAGGCGGCGGCCCCCAGGCGCTGCTGCTCGGCGGTGAGGCCGGGGTCGGCAAGACCCGCCTGGTCGAGGAGTTCACGGGCGAGGCCGCGCGCGGGGGCGCGGTCGTCGCCCTCGGCGGCTGTGTCGAGATCGGCGCCGACGGCCTGCCCTACGCACCCTTCACCACCGCCCTGCGCGGCCTGCGCCGCCGACTGCCCGAGGAACTGGCCGCCGCGGCCGCCGGACAGGAACAAGAACTGGCCCGACTGCTGCCCGAGCTGGGCGAGACCCCGCGCGCACGGCACGACGAGGAGGGCACCGCGCGCCTCTTCGAACTCACCGCCCGCCTGCTGGAACGCCTCGCCGCCGACCGCACGATCGTCCTGGTCCTGGAGGACCTGCACTGGGCCGACGCCTCCACCCGCCACCTCCTCGCCTACCTCCTGCGCACACTGCGCACCGGCCGCCTCGTCGTCCTCGCCACCTACCGCTCCGACGACATCCACCGCCGCCACCCGCTGCGCCCCCTCCTCGCCGAACTCGACCGCCTGCGCACGGTCCGCCGCGTCGAACTGCCCCGCTTCAACCGCGCCGAGGTCGGCCACCAACTCGCCGGCATCCTCGCCACCGAGCCCGCACCGGAGCGCGTGGACGAGATCTTCGACCGCTCCGACGGCAACGCCTTCTTCGTCGAGGAACTCGCCGTCGCCGCCCACGACGGCGGCTGCCCCGGCCTCACCGACTCCCTGCGCGACCTGCTCCTCGTCCGCGTCGAACGGCTCCCCGAGGACGCCCAGCGGATCGCCCGCATCGTCGCCGAGGGCGGCTCCACCGTGGAGTACGCCCTGCTCGCCGCAGTGGCCCGGCTCCCCGAGGACGACCTCATCGAGGCTCTGCGGGCCGCCGTCGGCGCCAACATCCTGCTCGCCGCCCCGGGCGACGACGGCTACCGCTTCCGCCACTCCCTGGTCCGCGAGGCCGTCAGCGACGACCTGCTGCCCGGCGAACGCTCCCGCCTCAACCGCCGCTACGCCGAGGCCCTGGAGGCCGACCCGGCCCTCGTCCCCACCGACGGCCGCGCCACCCGCCTGGCCAGCTACTGGTACCACGCCCACGACGCCGCCAAGGCGCTGCCCGCCGTCCTCGACGCCTCGGCCGAGGCCCGCTCCCGGCACGCCCACGCCGAGCAACTACGCCTCCTGGAGCGGGCGATGGAGCTGTGGGACGCCGCCCCCGAGCCCGTACGCGCCTCCCTCCGCCCCGTCGACTACACCGAGGTCTATCCTCCCTGCGGCTGCGACCCGGCCACCACCCCGCTGCGCTACCTCGACCTCATGGCCGAGGCCGCCGTCGCCGGACGACTGTGCGGAGAGCGGGAACGGGCCATGCGGATCACCCGGCGCGCACTCGACCTGCTCGCGGACGGGGGCGACCCGCTGCGCACCGCCTGGTTCTGGGTCCAGCGCTCCATGCTGACCGAGGGGCTCGCCCGGGGCGACGGCTGGAAGGAACTCGCCACCGCCCAGGACCTCGTACGCGGACTGCCGCCCTCCGAGGTGCACGCCGAGGTGCTCTCCCGGGTGGCCGGCTGGTCCATGCTCCACGCCCCCGGCCCCGACGCACTCTCCGACGCCCAGCGCGCCGTCGACTACGCCCGCATGGTGGGAGCCGAGGACATCGAACTCAACGCCCGCCTCACCCTCGGCGGCCTCATGGTCGACGCCGGTGACGTCGAGACGGGCATCGCGGTCATGGAGGAGGTCCGCCGCCGCGCCCTCGAACGCGGCCCCGCCACTGTCGTCGGCCGCTCCTATGTGAACCTCCCGTCCTGTCTGGAGGGCATCGGACGTTCCCAGGACGCCGTGCGCCTGCTCAAGGAGGGCATCGACGTCACCCGACGCCGGGGCCTGTTGGAGTCCGAGGCCTGGGTGTGGGGCAACCTCGCCGAGTCCCTGCTCTCCCTGGGCCGCTGGGACGAAGCCCTGGAAGCGGTGCGCAAGGCCCAGAACGTCGTCTCCAGCCACAAGCCCCGAGGCCTCAGCACCCTCATCCACGCCTCCATCGCCCTCGCCCGCGGCGACATCGCCGAGGCCCGCGGCCAACTGGCCGCCGCCCGCGGCCATTACGGCCACCACAACCCCATGCCGCAGAACGACCTGCCGCTCTCCTTCCTCTCCCTCGGCATCGCCGCCGCCGAGGGCCGCCTCACGGACGCCCGCGCGGAACTGGCCCGCGTCTTCGACACCGGCTTCTCCGTCGGCACCCAGCGCTACGCCTGGCCCCTGCTGCTCACCGCCGCCGCCGCCGAGGCCGACGCCCGGGCCCTGCCGGCCGCCGGACCCGGCCGCGCCGAGGTCCTCGACCGGATCCACACCGTGGTCAAGAAGCTCACCACCGGCTCACCGATCTGGCTCGCCCACGAATGCTGGGTGCGTGCCGAACTCCAGCGTGCCGCGGGCCGGACGGCCCCGGACGTCTGGTCCGACGTCGTCACCGCCTTCGAGCCCCTGGAACGGCCCTACGACCTCGCCCGCGTCCGGCACCGCCACGCCGAGGCCCTGCTGGCCGACAGCACCGGCGAGGAGGCCCGGGACCGAGCCACGGAACTGCTGCGGCTGGCCGCCGCCGTCGCCGACCACCTCGGCGCCCGCCCCCTCGCCGACGAGGTCACCCTCCTCGCCCGCCGAGCCCGCCTCACCCTGAGCCGTGCCCCCGAGCCGGCTCTCACGCCCGCCGATCCCGTGGCCGCGCTCGGCCTCACCGACCGGGAGGACGACGTCCTCCGCCTGGTCGCCGCAGGCCGCACCAACCGCCAGATCGCCGAGGAGCTCTTCATCTCCCCCAAGACGGCGAGCGTCCACGTCTCCAACATCCTCGCCAAGCTCGGCGTCTCCAGCCGGGGCGAGGCGGCGGCGGTGGCCCATCGTGTGGGACTGGCTCCGGCAGGGGCCGGAGAACGGCTGGCGGCGGGATGATGGTGGGGAGGCCACCGAGGCTCCGCTGTTCGACCGGGACCGACCGCCCGCCGCCTCGTGGCCCTGGGGGAGGGAACACAGTGTTCAACGCTTTCGAGGAACTGTTCGCACCTGGCCGCAAGCACACCCGTGACGAGGAGAACCGGCTGGCACTGACCCGCGAGGACGTCGGGGACAACGATCCGGGACGCGGACCGATAGACCTCGCGTCCGGGAAGGTCGTCGTACGCCCGCCCGAGCCCGTGCAGAAAGAGGCCGAGTCCGCCACGGCGGCCGACGAGTAGGGGGAGGCCTACGTCACCTCCAGCTCCAGGATCTTGTCGTCGCCCTCCTCCGGGGAACCCCGGCCGTCCGTCTCGCTGGTCACCAGCCAGAGCTTGTCGTCGCCGGCGGCGACGACCGTGCGCAGTCGGCCGTAGTCGCCCTCCAGGAAGGCCTGGGGGTCGGCGGCGGTCTCGGTGCCGTCGAGGGGGACGCGCCACAGACGCTGGCCGCGCAGGCCCGCCATCCAGACCGAGCCCTCCGCGATGGCGATCCCGCTCGGGGAGGCCTCCTCCGTGCTCCACACGGCCACCGGGTCGACATAGCCGGCCTCGCCGCCCTCGCCCTCGACCTCCGGCCAGCCGTAGTTCCCGCCGGGGCGGATGTGGTTCAGCTCGTCCCAGGTGTTCTGGCCGAACTCCGAGGCCCACAGGCGCTGTTCGGGGTCCCAGGCGAGCCCCTGGACGTTGCGGTGGCCGTACGAGTAGACGACGGAGTCGTCGAAGGGGTTGCCCGGAGCGGGCTGTCCCTCAGGGGTCATACGGAGGATCTTGCCTCCGAGGGAGTCCTTGTCCTGGGCCAGCGGGCCCTCGTACCGCTCGCCCGTGCTCGCGTACAGCATCCGGTCGGGGCCGAAGGCGAGCCGGCCGCCGTTGTGGTTGGTGCCCTTGGGGATGCCCCGGAGGATGGTGTCGGGGGCGCCGAGCTGTTCGCCGGCCGGCTTCTCGGGGTCGTACAGCATCCGCACGATCCGGTTGTCGGACTCCGAGGTGAAGTACGCGTAGATCATGTGGTCCGAGGCGTACTCGGGGGAGACGGCGATGCCCATGAGGCCGCCCTCGCCCGCCGGGGCGACGCCGGGGACCTCGCCGAGCTCGATCCTCTTGCCGGACTTCTCGTCGATTCTGCTGATCGTGGCCTCGTCACGGGAGGAGACGAGGAGGCCGCCCTCGGGAAGGGGCGCGAGGCCCCAGGGGCTGTCGAGGTCCTCGGCGACGGTGCGGACCACCTTCACCGAGCCCTTCGCCGGGGGCGCCTCGTCCGCCGCCCGATCGGGCGGGGACGACCCCGTACTGCTGCTGCTCGGGGACGGGCTGCCGGCCGCGTCCGTCCTCTCTCCGTCGTCGGAGGAGCAGCCGGTCGTCACCAGAAGCACGGCTGCGGCCAACGCGGCCGTCACCACTCGACGTTGCACCATCACGATCCCTTCGGCGTGGAGCTTCTACTTGTCTTACACCGCGAGTGCCCCACAAGTTCCACCTCCGCCCGAACCAGCGGATCTTTCGCCCGATGCCGATGCCGATGCCGATGCCACGCCCCAGGCGGGCCTCAGTCCCGCAGTCCCTCAGTCCCTCAGTCCCAGGATCCCCGCGCGGGCGGAAGGCCCGCCACCTCGGCCAGGTCCTCCGGCGTCAGGCGCAGCGCGTGGGCGGCGGCGTTCTCCGTCACCCACCGTGCCTGCTTCGTACCCGGCACCGGGACCACGTGTGGGCCGAGCGACAGGATCCAGGCGAGGGCGACCTGGGCCGGGGTCACCGTCGCCCCGTGGCGGGCCGCGACCCGGCGCAGACCGACGACGAGGGGTTGGTTGGCCGCCATCATCTCGGCGGTGAAACGGGGATGGCGGGCACGGAGGTCGTCCCGCTCGAAGCCTCCGCCGGGTGTCAGGGTGCCGGTGAGGAAACCGTTCCCCAGAGGCATGGCGGCGAGGAAACCTATGCCACGGGCCACGCACCAGGGGAGGAGGGCGTCCAGGGCCTCCCGCGACCAGACCGACAACTCCGCCTGCACCGCGCTCACCGGGAAGATCTGCTGGACCCGCTGGAGCTGGCGCAGGGTGGTGTCGTGCACACCCGCTCCCGGCCGCCGGCCCGCCCGCGCGCCCACCGCGCACAGGCCCAACGCCCGCACCTTCCCGGCCTGGACGAGTTCCGCCATCGCGCCCCACGTCTCCTCCACGGGGACCTCGGGGTCCGCCCGATGGAGCTGGTAGAGGTCGATGACATCGGTCTGCAGCCGACGCAGCGAGGCGTCACAGGCACGTTTCACATAGCCGGGGCGGCCGTTGGCCACGATGTGCTGTTCGCCGACCAGCAGGCCCACCTTGGTGGAGACGAAGGCCTCCGCGCGGCGCTCCCTCAGTACCCGGCCCACCAGCAGCTCATTGGTGAAGGGGCCGTACATGTCGGCCGTGTCCAGCAGCGTGACGCCGAGGTCGAGGGCCCGGTGCACCGTCCGCATCGACTCGTCGCCCCGTTGCCGCGACCCGGTGTACGCCCAGCTCATCGGCATGCACCCGAGTCCTACGGCCCCCACCTCGAGCGTCGCCGCGCCGATCGTCCTGCGCTCCACCTGGTCGTGACCCTCCCTCTCCCGAACCCCCAACCTAACCTCTGCCGTAGCGGGTACCTGACATAGCCTCCGGAGCATGACTGCTGACGCGACTGCCGACCCGATGCCGGACGTGAACGCCGACGTGTGGCTCCCCATCCCGCCGGACGAGATCGAGGGGCTCCCGCAGGGCCCCAACTACCTCTTCTGGGACGGGGGCGAGGACGGCACGCAGCCGTATCCGGGCGACCCGGCCGACTGCGTCCTGTACGTGGTCCCCTACATGAAGCGCAAGGCGGTGGCGGCCAACCCGCTGGCGTCCATGCGGAACCTGCGGGTCGTCCAGACGCTCACGGCGGGGGTCGACGACATCACGGCCCGGCTGTCGGCGGTCGCGCCCGGTGTCCAGCTGTGCAACGCCCGCGGAGTGCACGAGGCCAGCACCGCCGAACTCGCGCTCACCCTGACCCTCGCCTCGCTGCGTGGTGTCCCCGACTTCGTGCGGGCCCAGCAACAGGAGCGCTGGCAGGGCGACTTCCGCCCCGCGCTCGCCGACAGGACCGTGCTGATCGTCGGTTACGGCGCGATCGGCGCCGCCATCGAGGACCGGCTCGTACCCTTCGAGGTGGCGCGGGTGGCGCGCGTCGCGCGCTCTGAGCGCACCACGGCGCGCGGACCGGTGCATTCGTTCACCGAACTGCCCTCCCTGCTGCCGCAGGCGGATGTCGTGATCCTGTCCACGCCTCTCACGGAACAGACGAAAGGCCTGGTCAACGCCGATTTCCTGGCCCGTATGAAGAACGGGGCCCTCTTGGTGAATGTTGCCCGCGGAGGCGTCGTCGACACCAAGGCACTGCTGGCGGAACTGGACAACGGCCGCATCACCGCGGCGCTCGACGTCACCGACCCCGAGCCGCTGCCGCCGGGGCACCCGCTCTGGCGCGCGCCGGGGGTGCTCATCAGCCCGCACGTCGGCGGCCCCACCTCGGCCTTCCTGCCGCGTGCCAAAAGGCTGTTGGTGGACCAGTTGGGGCGTTTCGTGAACCGGGAGCCCTTGCGCAACGTGGTCCTTACGACAGGCGAGACGGACGACGCGTAATCCACTTCGGGCACCCTCCGCATTCCTTCGGAAGCGGAACGTGCTCGTGTGGCCGCAGGTGGTCACTGAGCGTAGAGGAACTATGTCCCTGAGTGACGAGACTGGTGTATCGTCCCCGACAGGGGCTGCGCCGCGCACCGTTCGGCGCCGGGGACGGACTTGAGACAGCGAGGGGGGCGACGGGCGATGCACTGCCTATGGACGAACGATCCGACGCGGCGGAGCCGGCGACTGCGGCCCTGGCGAGCTGCGACGCGGAGGCACCCGCACGGGAGCCACGGCGGACGCGGCGGTCACGGTCAGTACCGCAGGCACGGCAGCCGCAGAAAGCACACCCACCCGACGCGGCGGGACCAGCGGGACACGGGAGCGGTGCGCACCGGGGAGACCCCGTGAGCACCCGCCCGTCCCCCGCCTCCACGCTGGACCCCACGCTCCGGGCCGCCAAGGAGCCGCCCGGACCACAGCCGCCCGGCGGGCAGGTGCCCGGTCGCGGTGGCGCGAGCCTTCGGGCCCAGCTCATCCTCGCCCTGCTCTGCGCGGCCTACGCCGTCGGTGCCGCGTTCGGCTGGGGCAACGAGCAAGTCGCCCTCGTCATGGGCGACTTCGGGCTCAGCGCCGCCGCGGCGGCCGCGGCCGTCTCCTGCTTCCGCTACGCGCGCAGCCGCCGCAGCCGCTTTCGACCCGCCTGGCTGCTGTTCGCCCTCTCCTCCGCGATGGCGGCCCTGGGCAACGGCGTCTGGGGCTGGTACGAGGTCGTCCTGGACCGGCCCGTGCCCGAGCCGAGCTACGCGGACCTGTTCTTCCTCTGCTTCGCGCCACCCGCCATCGTCGGTCTGCTGGTGCTGGCCAAGAGGCCCGTGACGAAGGCCGGCTGGATCTGCCTGGCCCTGGACTCCTGGCTCATCGGCGGTTCCCTCGTCACCCTCTCCTGGAGCCTCGCGCTCGCCCAGACCGCCCAGCTCGAAGGCTCCAACACCGCCCACACCGCGCTGTCGCTGGCCTACCCGCTGCTCGACATCGCCCTGGTCAGCATGGTGCTCGCCCTGCACTTCCGCCGGTCCTCGATGCACCGCTCCGCGGTCAACACGGCGATCGGCGCCCTCGCGCTCACCGTGATGTGCGACGCCCTGTTCACCTCGCCCCTGCTGCACACCAGCTACCAGTCCGGTCAGCTCCTCGACGCCGGCTGGTTCGCGGGCTCCCTGCTCCTCGCCTACGCCCCCTGGGCCGGCCGGCGCAACGGACAGGCGGAGGAGGGCGGGCACGGGCGAGTGGTGCACGAACACATCCCCGGTCAGCGGCACGACGCGCACGCGGGCCACCGCCACGAGGTGCAGCCGGGCCATCGGCACGACGCTTCTCAGGGAGGGCACGTCCATGTGCTCCTCCAGGGAGGAGGACACAGTCGGTATCCGGCCAACCGCCCCATCGCCGGATCCCTGGCCGCACTCACTCCGTATCTGGCCGCCGCCGTCTGCACCCTGGGCATCCTCTACAACGTCCTCAACGGCCGCAGCGTCGACCGCGTGGTGCTCATCACCGCCTGCACCGTCGTGCTCGCGCTCGTCGTCCGCCAGGGCATCATGCTCCTGGACAACATCACCCTCACCCAGGAACTGGCCCAGAAGGAGAACCACTTCCGCTCCCTGGTCCAGGGCTCCAGCGACGTCATCATGATCGCCGCACCGAACGGCATCCTCCGCTACGTCAGCCCGGCCGCCGCCGGGGTCTACGGACGCCCCGCGGAGGACCTCGTCGGCAAGGAGCTGGCCTCGATCATCCACCCCGAGGACCTCGGCTGCGTCGTCCACGAGGTGCGCCGCTTCCTCGCGGCCAGCCCCGCCGAGGAGCCCACCACCCGCATCGAGTGCCGCTTCAAGTCCGGCGACGGCGGCTGGCTCAACGTGGAGTCCACGGTCAACCGCCACCACGGCGGCCTGATCTTCAACAGCCGGGACGTGACCGAAAGAGTGCGCCTGCAGGCCCAGCTGCAGCACAACGCCGAGCACGACCCGCTCACCGACCTGCCCAACCGCGCCCTGTTCACCAAGCGCGTCCAGCAGGCGCTCTCCGGCCGCCGCTCCTCAGACCGGGGCGTCGCCCTGCGCAACACGGCGGTCCTCTTCATCGACCTCGACGGCTTCAAGGCCGTCAACGACACCATCGGGCACCAGGCCGGGGACGAACTGCTCGTCCAGGCCGCCCGCAGACTCCAGGACACCGTCCGGCAGGGGGACACCGCCTCCCGGCTCGGCGGCGACGAGTTCGCGGCCCTCATCGTCGGCGACGGCTCCCGCGACCGCGCAGCCCGGGAACAGCACATCCTGGAGCTCGCCGACCGCCTGCGGATCGCCCTCTCGCAGCCGTACACCATCGACGGCAACGACGTCCGGGTGGCCGCCTCCATCGGGGTCTCCTTCGCCGAGCCCGGCCTCGGCGCGGGCGAGCTGCTGCGCAACGCCGACCTCGCCATGTACCGCGCCAAGGCGTCCGGCAAGGGCCGCGTCGAGCTGTACAAGCCCCAGATGCAGCAGGACGTCGTACGCAAGGCCGAGCTGGCCACCCGGCTGCGGGCCGCGCTGCACGACGGCGAGTTCATGCTGCTGAACCAGCCCGTGGTGGAGCTGGAGACCGGCCGGATCTCGTCGGTCGCCACGGCGGCCCGCTGGCGCTCGTCCCAGGGGGTGCTGTTCACACCGGCCGAGTTCCTGCGGGTCTCCGAGGACAGCGACAAGACCGCCGAGCTGGGCCGCTGGATGCTGGAGCAGGCCGTCGAGCAGGCCGCCGACCGTCTCACGGGCGGCCTGAACGTCCCGGTGTCCGTCCGGATGAGCGCCCGGCGCCTGCTGGACCGCTCACTTCCCCCGGGCTCGCTGGAGACGCTCATGGCCCGCCACGGGCTGCCCTCCGGCTCCCTGGTCGTCGAGCTCTCCGACACCGAGCTCAAGGTCCCGCTCGACGAGCTGGAGCGCCGGTTGCAGCACCTGCGGCGCCTCGGTGTCCGGATCGCCCTGGACGGCCTCGGCAGCGGTCACGCGGCCATCACGGCGCTGCGCCGTCTCCCCGTCGACGTGCTGAAGCTGGACCGGACCCTCGTCGAGGGCATCGTGGAGTCAGCCCGGCTGCACAAGATCACCCGGGGGTTGCTGCGCATCGCCGACGACCTGGGGCTCCAGTCCGTCGCCGACGGCGTGGATCTGCCCGAGCAGGTGGTCGCCCTGCGCGCGATGGGCTGCACCCACGGCCAGGGCGCGGCCTTCTCCGGACCCCTGGACGAGTACCGGCTCCGCCGGGCCCTGTCCCTCGGCCACTACCCGGTGCCCGGAGGGCCCGCGGAACCCGCGTTCGCGGGTGGCGCGAGAGAGCCCGAGGGACGCGTCGGGGGTGAGCGGGCGTGGCGAGGCGCGGGGGTGTACACAAGTGGTGTACCCGCTGTCTACGGAGGCGGAAGTGCCCGTCGTTCACATAATGAGACTCCCGTCCCACCCGCTTGACACGCGGTGCGCGCGAGGGGGAGGGTCAGTGCCATGCGCACCCGAATCCTCGTACTTGGAAAGCGCGTCGGCTGAAGCTGGGACCCACCGGACGGCGATCCGGAATCCCCAGCGACCGTACCCGGCGCGCTCCCCTCGCTTGCCTCGTGGCAAGGAGGGGTTTTTTGTTGCACGGGCACCAGTCGGGCGCCAGCCCAACACCGCACGAACCTCGCAAAACACCCTCAGCATCGAGAAGAGAATGCCGATGACCGAGCAGGCCACCGGGGCCCACCATCCGCAGCCGCGGCCCCGATCCGGAGGACCGACCACCCCCGTCGAGCACGTCACGGGTGCGCAGTCCCTCATCCGCTCTCTCGAGGAGGTCGGGGCCGACACGGTATTCGGCATTCCCGGGGGCACGATCCTGCCGGCGTACGACCCGATGATGGACTCCAAGCGGGTGCGCCACGTGCTGGTCCGCCACGAGCAGGGCGCCGGCCACGCGGCCACCGGTTACGCGCAGGCCACCGGCAAGGTCGGGGTGTGCATGGCGACGTCCGGGCCGGGCGCCACCAACCTGGTCACGCCGATCGCCGACGCGCACATGGACTCCGTGCCGCTGGTCGCGATCACCGGACAGGTCGTGTCCAAGGCGATCGGTACGGACGCCTTCCAGGAGGCGGACATCGTCGGCATCACCATGCCGATCACCAAGCACAGCTTCCTCGTCACCAAGGCGGAGGACATCCCGCGGGCGATCGCGCAGGCGTTCCACATCGCCTCCACCGGCCGTCCGGGGCCGGTCCTGGTCGACATCCCCAAGGACATCCTCCAGGCGAAGACGACCTTCTCCTGGCCGCCGACCATGGACCTGCCCGGCTACCGGCCCGTTACCAAGCCGCACGCCAAGCAGATCCGCGAGGCCGCCAAGCTGATCACCGCCGCCAAGCGCCCCGTGCTGTACGTCGGCGGCGGTGTCCTCAAGGCGCGGGCCACGGCCGAGCTGAAGGTGCTGGCCGAGCTGACCGGCGCCCCCGTCACCACCACCCTGATGGCGCTCGGCGCGTTCCCCGACAGCCACCCGCAGCACCTGGGCATGCCCGGCATGCACGGCTCGGTGGCCGCCGTCACCGGCCTGCAGAAGGCCGACCTGATCGTCGCCCTCGGCGCCCGCTTCGACGACCGTGTCACCGGCAAGCTGGACAGCTTCGCACCGTTCGCGAAGATCGTCCACGCGGACATCGACCCGGCGGAGATCGGCAAGAACCGCGCGGCCGACGTGCCGATCGTGGGTGACGCCCGCGAGGTCATCGCCGATCTGATCCAGGCGGTGCAGAAGGAGCACAGCGAGGGCGGACAGGGCGACTACAGCGCCTGGTGGAAGGACCTCAACCGCTGGCGCGAGACCTACCCGCTCGGCTACGACCAGCCGGCCGACGGCTCGCTCTCCCCGCAAGCGGTCATCGAGCGCATCGGACAGCTCGCCCCCGAGGGCACGATCTTCACGGCGGGCGTCGGCCAGCACCAGATGTGGGCCGCCCACTTCATCCAGTACGAGAAGCCCGCCACCTGGCTGAACTCCGGCGGCGCCGGAACGATGGGGTACGCGGTCCCGGCCGCCATGGGCGCCAAGGCCGGAGCCCCGGACCGGACCGTCTGGGCGGTCGACGGCGACGGCTGCTTCCAGATGACCAACCAGGAACTGACCACCTGCGCCCTGAACAACATCCCGATCAAGGTCGCCATCATCAACAACGGCGCCCTCGGCATGGTCCGCCAGTGGCAGACGCTGTTCTACAACCAGCGCTACTCCAACACCGTGCTGCACAGCGGCCCGGACGACGTCAACCCCAACGCCCGCGGCACCCGCGTCCCCGACTTCGTCAAGCTGTCGGAGGCCATGGGCTGTTACGCCATCCGCTGCGAGTCCCCGGACGACCTCGACAAGGTCATCGAGGAAGCGAACTCGATCAACGACCGCCCGGTCGTCGTCGACTTCGTCGTCCACGAGGACGCGATGGTGTGGCCGATGGTCGCCGCCGGCACCTCCAACGACACGATCATGGCCGCCCGGGACGTCCGCCCCGACTTCGGCGACAACGAAGACGACTGAGAGCCGTAGGTAAAGGAACCGACCATGTCCAAGCACACGCTCTCCGTCCTGGTGGAGAACACCCCCGGCATCCTGGCCCGGATCGCCGCCCTGTTCTCCCGCCGCGGCTTCAACATCGACTCCCTCGCGGTCGGCGTCACCGAGCACCCCGAGATCTCCCGCATCACCATCGTGGTGACGGTGGTCGAGGAACTGCCCCTGGAGCAGGTGACGAAGCAGCTCAACAAGCTCGTCAACGTCCTGAAGATCGTGGAACTGGAGCCGGGCTCCGCCGTTCAGCGGGAACTCGTTCTGGTGAAAGTGCGCGCCGACAACGAGACGCGCTCCCAGATCGTCGAGATCGTCCAGCTGTTCCGCGCCAAGACCGTCGACGTCTCCCCGGAGGCCGTCACCATCGAGGCCACCGGGTCCAGCGACAAGCTGTCCGCCATGCTCAAGATGCTGGAGCCGTTCGGCATCAAGGAGCTGGTCCAGTCCGGCACGATCGCGATCGGCCGCGGTGCCCGTTCGATCACGGATCGCTCGCTGCGCGCCCTGGACCGATCGGCCTGACCCACGCGACGGGCGGCCGACGACGTGCGGCCGCCCGTATGCCGAGACCCGCAGACCTTCATTCCGCCCGCCGTCATACGGTGGGACGCAACACCTGCACTCAAGGAGAGAACCCAAAGTGGCCGAGCTGTTCTACGACGCTGACGCCGACCTGTCCATCATCCAGGGCCGCAAGGTCGCGGTCATCGGCTACGGCAGCCAGGGCCACGCCCACGCGCTGTCCCTGCGCGACTCGGGTGCGGACGTCCGCGTCGGTCTGCACGAGGGCTCCAAGTCCAAGGCGAAGGCCGAGGAGCAGGGCCTGCGCGTGGTGACCCCCTCGGAGGCCGCCGCCGAGGCCGACGTCATCATGATCCTCGTCCCGGACCCGATCCAGGCCCAGGTCTACGAGGACCACATCAAGGACAACCTCAAGGACGGCGACGCGCTGTTCTTCGGCCACGGTCTGAACATCCGCTTCGGCTTCATCAAGCCCCCGGCCGGCGTCGACGTCTGCATGGTCGCCCCCAAGGGCCCGGGCCACCTGGTCCGCCGCCAGTACGAGGAGGGCCGCGGCGTTCCGTGTATCGCCGCCGTCGAGCAGGACGCCACGGGCAACGCCTTCGCGCTGGCGCTGTCGTACGCCAAGGGCATCGGCGGCACCCGCGCCGGCGTCATCAAGACGACCTTCACCGAGGAGACCGAGACCGACCTCTTCGGCGAGCAGGCCGTTCTCTGCGGTGGTACGGCCGCGCTGGTCAAGGCCGGTTTCGAGACGCTGACCGAGGCCGGTTACCAGCCGGAGATCGCGTACTTCGAGTGCCTGCACGAGCTGAAGCTGATCGTCGACCTCATGTACGAGGGCGGCCTGGAGAAGATGCGCTGGTCGATCTCCGAGACCGCCGAGTGGGGCGACTACGTCACCGGTCCCCGCATCATCACGGACGCCACCAAGGCCGAGATGAAGAAGGTCCTCGCCGAGATCCAGGACGGCACCTTCGCCCAGCAGTGGATGGACGAGTACCACGGCGGTCTGAAGAAGTACAACGAGTACAAGACCCAGGACTCCGAGCACCTGCTGGAGACCACGGGCAAGGAGCTGCGCAAGCTCATGAGCTGGGTCAACGACGAAGAGGCGTGATCCGAGAGGCCGGTCGTGGCGGGTTCACCCGGTGCCATGACCGGCCTCGTCTTCACGTCCGGGTGACCTTTCCGCAGCGGCGTGGGACGACGCTCTCGGCGCCACTACACTGCCGTACTACATACGCGTCAGGCCCACAGCGTCGTGCGTCTTCCACGCGGCCAAGCGACACCGGGGAATTCCGGGTGTCACTCCCCTCCACCGCCTGCGGCCGTCGGGACGGCCGTCCGCAGCATTGGACTTGTGAGGACTCACGTGAGCTCGAAACCAGTCGTACTGATCGCTGAAGAGCTGTCGCCCGCCACCGTCGACGCGTTGGGCCCGGACTTCGAGATCCGGAACGTCAACGGAGCGGACCGAGCCGAACTGCTCCCGGCCATCGCCGATGTCGACGCGATCCTGATCCGCTCGGCCACCAAGGTCGACGCCGAGGCGATCGCCGCCGCGAAGAAGCTGAAGGTCGTCGCGCGCGCCGGTGTCGGCCTGGACAACGTGGACGTCTCCGCCGCCACCAAGGCCGGCGTGATGGTCGTCAACGCCCCGACCTCGAACATCGTGACCGCCGCCGAGCTGGCCTGCGGTCTGCTCCTCGCCACCGCCCGCCACATCCCGCAGGCGAACACGGCGCTGAAGAACGGTGAGTGGAAGCGCAGCAAGTACACGGGCGTGGAGCTGGCCGAGAAGACCCTCGGTGTCGTGGGCCTCGGCCGCATCGGTGCCCTGGTGGCCCAGCGCATGTCCGCCTTCGGCATGAAGGTCGTCGCCTACGACCCCTACGTGCAGCCCGCTCGGGCCGCGCAGATGGGCGTCAAGGTCCTGTCCCTGGACGAGCTCCTCGAGGTCTCCGACTTCATCACCGTCCACCTGCCGAAGACCCCCGAGACGGTCGGCCTGATCGGCGCCGAGGCGCTGCAGAAGGTCAAGCCCTCGGTGCGCATCGTCAACGCCGCGCGCGGCGGGATCGTCGACGAGGCCGCGCTGTACTCGGCGCTCAAGGAGGGCCGCGTCGCGGGCGCGGGCCTCGACGTGTACGCCAAGGAGCCCTGCACCGACTCGCCGCTGTTCGAGCTGGACGAGGTCGTCTGCACCCCGCACCTCGGTGCCTCCACCGACGAGGCCCAGGAGAAGGCGGGCATCGCGGTGGCGCGTTCCGTGCGGCTCGCCCTCGCCGGTGAGCTGGTCCCGGACGCGGTGAACGTCCAGGGCGGTGTCATCGCCGAGGACGTCAAGCCGGGTCTGCCGCTCGCCGAGCGGCTCGGCCGGATCTTCACCGCGCTCGCCGGTGAGGTCGCGGTCCGCCTCGACGTCGAGGTGTACGGCGAGATCACCCAGCACGATGTGAAGGTGCTGGAGCTGTCCGCGCTCAAGGGTGTCTTCGAGGACGTCGTCGACGAGACGGTGTCGTACGTCAACGCCCCGCTGTTCGCGCAGGAGCGCGGCGTCGAGGTGCGGCTGACCACCAGCTCCGAGTCGCCCGACCACCGCAATGTCGTCACCGTGCGCGGCACGCTCGGCAGCGGCGAGGAGGTGTCGGTCTCCGGCACCCTGGCCGGGCCGAAGCACCACCAGAAGATCGTCGCGGTCGGTGAGTACGACGTGGACCTCGCCCTCGCCGATCACATGGTCGTCCTCAGCTACGTCGACCGTCCCGGCGTCGTCGGCACGGTGGGCCGCATCTTCGGTGAGGCCGGTATCAACATCGCCGGGATGCAGGTCGCCCGCTCCACGGCCGGTGGCGAGGCACTGGCGGTGCTGACGGTGGACGACACCGTTCCCCAGACGGTGCTCGCCGAGGTCGCCGAGGAGATCGGCGCCACGTCGGCCCGGTCGGTCAACCTGGTCTGAGGTCACTGTTCCGCCGGAGGCGGGGCCCGGTCACCGAGGTGGCGGGGCCCCGCCTTCCGCATGCCGGGGGCGGGACGGAGGGGCATGTCAGGATGGCCGTGTGCCGCAGAACATATTCCACGCGCCGTTCGTCGGGCGGGACACCGAGCTGGCCCGGTTGACGGATGTGCTGGACCGGGCCGGGGCCGGCGAGCCCCGGGCCGTGCTGGTCGCCGGAGACGCGGGCGTGGGCAAGAGCCGCACGCTGGCCGAGGCCGCGGCGTACGCGGCGTGCAGCGGAACCACCGTGTTCACCGGGCACTGCGTGGACCTCGGTGACGTGGGGCTGCCGTACCTGCCGTTCACGGAGGTCCTCGGCGCCCTCGCCGCGGACGAGCGCTTCGAGCCGCTCCTCCGGGCACACCCGGCCACCGCACGCCTCCTCGGCGGCGGAGCGGACGGCGGCGACCGGCTCCAGCTCTTCGAGGGCGTCGCGGCGCTGCTGACGGACCTCACGGCCACGACGCCCGTCCTGCTCGTGCTGGAGGACCTGCACTGGGCCGACCAGTCCTCGCGGGACCTGTTGCGCTTCCTGCTCAGCCGGGCCGTGCTCCAGCGGCCCGCCCCCGGTGCCCCGGCCCACCGGCTCGCGGTCTTCGCCTCGTACCGCGCGGACGATCTGCACCGCCGGCACCCGCTGCGCCCCCTGCTCGCCGAACTGGTGCGGCTGCCCGCCGTGGAACGGCTGGAGCTGAGGCCGATGCCGGACACGGAAGTGGCCCGGCTGGTGCGCTCGCTGCGTGCCGAGCCACTGCCCGAGGCCACGGTGGGCCGGATCGTCGAGCGGGCGGAGGGCAACGCGTTCTACGCGGAGGAGCTGCTGGCCGCGACGGCGGAGGAGCCCGGCGCGGTACTGCCGAGCGGACTGGCCGACGTCCTGCTGATCCGGATCGAACAACTGCCCGGCGCGGCCCAGCAGGTGCTGCGCACGGCGGCCGTCGCGGGCCGCAGGGTCGAGCACGACCTGCTGCGGGACGCCGTCCAACTCCCCGACGACGAGCTGGAGTCCGCGCTGCGCGAGGCGGTCGGCCGGCAACTGCTGCTGCCGGGCGAGGGATCGACGTACGAGTTCCGGCACGCCCTCACCCGGGAGGCCGTCTACGCGGATCTGCTGCCGGGCGAACGGGTCCGGCTGCACGGGGTGTTCGCCAAGCTGCTGGCCCGCCGCGGGCGGGCGGGGGAGAGCGCCGAGCGAGCCCACCACTCGCGCGAGAGCCACGACCTCGCCGACGCGCTGACGGCGTCCGTCGAGGCCGCCGACCACGCGCGCGGCATCGGGGCGCCCGCCGAGGAACTGCGGCAGCTGGAGGGCGCTCTCGATCTGTGGTCGTCCGTGGACGCCGGTGCCCGGCCCCGGGACCTGGACACGGTGACCCTGACCCTGCGTGCCTCGGCCGCCGCCGCGCGCGCCGGGGAGAACCACCGCGCGGTCTCGCTCTCCCGCTCGGCGCTCGCCGGAGCCGGCCCGGACGCGGACTCCGAGCTCGCCGCCCGGGTGCGCTACACGCTCGCCGGCGACCTGATGCGCGTCGACCATCTGGAGGCGGCGTTCCGGTACAGCAGCGAGGCGCTGGCGATGATCCCCGCCGAGCCGCCGTCCCGTACCTGGGTGTGGGCGGCGGCCACGCATGTGATGGCGGCGCGGTACGTGGGGGAGGACGAGGAGGCCGGGCGGGTGGCGCGAGAGGCGCTGGACGTGGCCGAGCGGCTCGGACTGGCCGACGCACAGGCCGATCTGATCATCTCCGCGGTGGGCCTCGACCCTCGCGGCAACCGGCGTACGACGAAGGGCCGCGGGCGGCTGAGCGACGCCCGCGAGCTGGCCCGCGGCGCGGGCAACGTCCCGGTGGAGATGCGTGCCCTGTTCAACCTCGCCGTCGGCTGTTTCGAATCGGGCGACCTCGACGACTGCCTCGCCTGGCTCTCCGAGGGGCTGGACCGGGCGCGCCGCGCCGGTCTGCTCTCCTCCCCGTACCCGGTGGAGATGCGTTACCTCCACTCGCTCTGCCTCTACACGCTGGGCCGCTGGGACGAGTGCGTCCGCTCGGCCGCCGACGCCGACCGGCTGCCCGCGGACGCCGGCTACGCGGTCGGTCCCGCCCTGTACGTCGCCCTCGCCCGGGGCGACGAGAGCGCCGTCGACCGGGCGCGGGCGCTCCTGGAGAGGCCGTACGACTTCATGGCGGCCCTCGTCGCGGGCATCACCCTCACCGAGGCGGCCCTCCTGCGGCACGATCCCGAGGCCGCGGTCGCGCAGTTCCGCACGAGTGTCGCGACCCTCACCGAGCAGGCCGGGGCCCGGCCCGACGCGACCGTCCGGTTCGCCGCGCTCACGCTGGGGGCGCTCGCTGACGCGGTGACGGAGCGGCGGTCCGCCGGGGACGAGGAGGCGGTGCGGCGCTGGACCGCCACGGGTGAGGAGTTGGTGCGGGTCGCCCGGGACACGGCCGCCGCGGGGGAGGACGGGATCGAACAGGGGCCTGAGGGGCTGGCCTGGCTGGCCCGGGCCGAGGCGGAGTGGACGCGACTGCGCATCGGCCCCGAGGTGGAGGTCTGGCGCGTGGCGGTGGACGCGTTCGGGTTCGGTGATCCGTACGAGTCGGCCCGCTGCCGGCTGCGGCTGGCGGAGGCGTTGCTGGCGGCGGGGGCGCGGGAGGAGGCGGTGGCCGAGGCCCGGGCGGTGGGGGAGACCGCCGACCGGCTGGGCGCCGTGCCGCTGCGCTCGGCCCTGGACGCGCTGGTCCGGCGGGGGTGGTTGGGCGAGACCCCTGGGAACGGGGGCGTGCCCGCGCTCACCGCGCGGGAGAACGATGTCCTGCGGCTGCTCGCGCGCGGCCGGACCAACCGGCAGATCGGCGACGAGCTGTTCATCACCGGGAAGACGGCGAGCGTCCATGTCTCCAACATCCTGGCCAAGTTGGGCGCTTCGAGCCGTACGGAGGCGGTGGCCATCGCCTACCGGGAGGGACTGATCACGACCGGCTCGCCGACCTGATCCCGCGCGCCGTCGGCGTCGCGGTCTTTGTCTCCGTGGCCGGACCCCGGCTCCCGGCCGTTGCGGATCCGCCCGCCCCGCAGCGCCACGAGTGACGCCACCGCCGCGGCGAGCAGAACGACGGTGCCCGCCGTCATCGCGCCCCGCATACCTGTGGTGTGGGCGGCGCGGGCTGCCGCCCGCAGGGATTCGGCCGCCGGGCCCGGCAGGCGTTCGGCCACCGCGAGGGCGCCCCCGAGGGTCTCGCGGGCCGGGGTGGGCGCGGATGCCGTGACCCGGTGGTGGTAGAGGGCCGTACCGACCGAGCCGAGGGCGGCCACACCGAGGGCGCCGCCGAACGCCTGGCCGGTCCCCACGAGGGTGGACGCGGAGCCGGCGCGTTCGACGGGGGTGGCGTCCAGGGCGAGGGCGGTCAGCTGGGCGAGGGCGGCGACGAGACCGGCCGCGAGGACCCCGGAGCCGACCAGGACCAGCTGGAGGGAGCCGGTGCCGACGGCGGCCGACAGCGCGTATCCGGACGCGGCGGTCGCGAAGCCCGAGGCCACGAGGTGCACGCGGTCGGCTCCCCGCCGTACGAGGAGTGTCGTGACCGGCACGGCGACGCCGACCAGCACGGACGGGAACAGCCCCCACAGCGCGGCCTCCAGCGGGCTCTTGCCGAGGACGGACTGGAGATACTGGGTGGTGAAGTACATCGACCCCGTCATACCGAAGGCAGCGACCACGTTGAGGGCGAGGGCCGGGGTGAAGCCGCGGGCGTGGAACAGCGCGGGGGAGACGAGCGGCGAGGCCGTGGTGCGCTGGCGGTGGACGAACAGGACCGCGAAGAGCAGGCCGATGTTCACGGCCATCACGTACCGCACGTTCCAGCCCTCGGACGGGATCTCCTTGAGGCCGTAGAAGACGGGTAGGACCGCCGCCATCGACAGCGGGACGCTCGGCAGGTCGAAGCGGCCCGGGGCCGGGTCCCTCGACTCCGGGAGCAAGGACGGGCCGAGGAGCAGCAGCAGTGCCGTCGCGGGGAGGTTCACCAGGAAGACCGAGCCCCACCAGAAGTGCTCCACCAGGACGCCGCCGAGCACCGGGCCGAGTGCGACGCCGGCCGTCAGCACGCCCGACCAGATGCCGATCACCATCGCCCGTGGGCCGGGGTCCGTGAACATCGTCCGGGTCAGCGCCATCGTCGACGGCAGGAGCGCGGCGCCGCCGACGCCGAGCAGCGCACGCCCCGCGATGAGCGTCTCGGCACTGTTCGCGCCGGCGGCCAGCAGGGACGCCGTGCCGAAGACGACCGCCCCGATCAGCAGGAGCCGCCGACGGCCGACCCGGTCACCGAGCGAGCCCATGGTGATCAGCAGCCCGGCCAGCACGAACGCGTGGATGTCGAAGATCCACAGGAGTTCGGTGCCGCTCGGTCGTAGCTGGGCGCTGATCGCCGGGACCGCGAAGCAGAGCACCGACACATCCGTCGAGACCAGCAGCGGCGGAAGCATCAGGACGCAGAAGCCGGCCCATTCCCGGCGTCCGGCGCGGGCCATGGGGGCGGGATGGGTCGTCATGACACGTGACTGTACGAGTGTCTAATACGTGCGTCTAGCACGAGCGTATAAATCCCGGCCCTATGGGACGTGTGTGTAAAACGTACGTCTTGGACGCTTGTTCGTGGGCGAGGTTACGCTGACCCCATGGGACACCGTGAGGATCTACTCGAAGGCGCCAAGCGCTGCCTGCTGGAGAAGGGGTTCGCGCGAACGACGGCGCGCGACGTCGTCAGGGAGTCGGGAACGAACCTGGCGTCGATCGGCTACCACTACGGCTCGAAGGACGCGTTGCTGGCGCAGGCGTACGTGGCGATGGTCGAGGAGGTCTCGGACACCTTCGAGGGCGGCGGGGCGGTCGGCAGCGACAGTGATCCCGGCTCGGTCGAGCGGTTCCGTGAGGTGTGGGCGAACGCCGTGGAGACCATGCGGGCGCCGGGCTCGATGTGGCGGCTCAGCATGGAGGTGCTGGCCATGGGGGACCAATTGCCGGAGGTGCGCGAGCATCTGGCGCGGGCCCAGCGGGAGGGCGCGCGCGGGATCGTGACGCTGTTCATGGGCGGCCGGGACGAGGACGTCACGGACACGGCGGCGGACACCCTCGGCCGGTTCTACCTGACCCTTCTGCTGGGCCTCGTCGCCCAGTGGACCTTCGACCCCGACACCGCGCCCGACGCCGAGGCCCTCACCGAGGGGCTCCGTCAGGTGATGGAGGCGGCGAGGGACCGGGGCGGCATCGTCTAGGGCGCTTCTGATGGATCTCCGCGGGAGAAGGAGCGGCGTCCGGTGCGTGCTCTCGGCGTGCCGCGCGGAAGCCCGCGCACTGGACGTACTTGGGCTTTCGCGCGGTGCGGCGATGGCGTGCCGGGCGTCGCGACGCCGCGAAGATCCATCAGAAGCGCCCTAGGCTGCCCCGGCCGGCGCGGCCGGCGCGGCCGGCGGCCGGGGCCGGAGCCGGTACGAGTCTCCCGGCGCGCATCTCGATCGAGCGGTCGGCGAAGTGGCGTACGACCGCGCGGTCGTGGCAGATGAAGAGGTACCCGAGGTTCAGCTCGTCCTGGAGGTCGGCGAGCAGGTTGAGGACGCCGGCCCGGATGGAGGGGTCCAGGGCGGACACCGGCTCGTCGAGGACCAGCAGACGGGGCTCGGACGCCAGAGCCCGCGCGATGCCGACCCGTTGGCACTGACCGCCGGACAACTCGTGCGGGAAGCGGTCGCCGAGAGCCGGGTCCAGACCGACCCGGTCCAGAAGCCCGGCGACCCGTGTGGGACCCGTGGCGTCCCAGCGGCCCTGGACGCGCAGGGGTTCCGCCACCGCTTCCCGGACGCGACGGCGAGGGCTGAGCGAGCCGTACGGGTCCTGGAAGACCGGCTGCATACGAGGCCGGAGCGGGCGCAGCTCGCGTTCGCTGAGCGAGGTCAACTCCTGGCCCTCGAAGCGGACTCGGCCGGCGTCCGGGCGGCGCAGTCGGAGCACGGCGGCGACCGTGGAGGACTTCCCGCAGCCGGACGGACCGTTCAGGGCCAGGGTCTCGCCCGCGTCCACCGTGAAGGACACCCGGTCGACGGCTGTGACCGGGCCGTAGCGGACGACCAGGTCGCGCACGTCGAGCAGAGGGGCGTTCGGGTTCACGCTGGCTCCAGGAACAACTCGGTCGCGGGGTGGGGGACTTCGTCCCAGCGGTGGCAGGAGACCTCGTGACCGTCGTCGGCCGTCGAGGTCCGCGGTTCCTCGTGACGGCAGCGGTCCTCGACGAGCGGGCAGCGCGGCGCGAAGGCGCAGCCCGGCGGGAGGGCGTCGGGCGCGGGCGGGGAACCCGGGATGGAGGGCAGCCGACGGCGACGGTGACGACGACCGGCGAGGCGCGGACCGTCGCCGCGGCTGTCGCCGTGTCCGTGCCCGTGGCCGTCGCGGTCGCCGTCGTCCGGCGGCAGCGACGCCAGCAGGCCCGCCGTGTACGGCGCTCGCGGGCGACCCCACACGGCCGCCGCCGGGCCCTGTTCGACCTGACGTCCGGCGTACATGACCAGCACGCGGTCGGCGTGCTCCCGGACCACACCGAGGTCATGGGTGACCAGCACGAGCGCGGCGCCGACGGCCTCCCGCTGCGCGGCGAGGACTCGCAGGACCTGTTCCTGGAGTTCCGCGTCGAGGGCGGTCGTGGGCTCGTCCGCGACGACGACATCCGGTTCGTTGATCGTCGCCATGGCGATCACGGCCCGCTGGCGCATACCGCCGGAGTACTCGTGCGGATACGCCCGCGCCCGGCGCACGGCATCGGGGATGCCCACCCGGTCGAGCGCGGCGACCGCCCGGGCACGGGCCTCCTTGCGGGAGACGCCCGCCACCGACCGTACGGCCGCGGCGAGTTGGTCACCCACCGGGTGCACGGGGGAGAGCGCCGACAACGCGTCCTGGGGCACCAGGGCGATACGCCGGCCCCGTTGGGCGGCGAGGTCCGCCTCCCCGCGCAGCCGTACGGTTCCGCTGCTCGTCGCACCCTCGGGCAGCATCCCGAGCAGCGCCCGCGCCGTGAGGGACTTGCCCGCGCCCGACTCGCCGACCAGGGCGAGCACCTCGCGCGGCCGGACGTCGAAGGACAGTCCGCGCACGGCCTCGACCCCGTCGAACGCGATCCGCAGCCCGCGGACCGAGAGCAGGACGTCGGCCGCCGACGGCGAAGGAGACGCCGTCGGCGCGTCCGACCTCGGCGGCACGTCGGACGCCGGTGGCACGTCGGACGCCGGTGGCACATGGGACTGCGGTGGCACGTCGGACGCCGGTGGCACGTGGGACGCCGGTGACACATGGGACTCCGGTGGCAGGTAGGACTGCGGTGGCCCGTCGGACCCCGGCGGGACGTCCTTCGGCGGGAGGCCCCCGGGCGGCACGTCAGACCTCGGCTGCGACTTCAACGGACGTCTTTCCCTTCCCATGGTGTGCCCGACCGGGTTTCCGCGTGCGGCGAGCCGTCCGCGATTGCGCGTACGCCGCCCCCGACACCGCCAGACCGGCCAGCACGGCCAGGGCGACCGCCGGTGCCAGGGCCGCCCACGGCGCGCGTTCCACGTACGCGCGCGATTCGTCGAGGAGCAACCCCCACTCCGGGGTGGGCGGTTGGGCTCCGAGGCCCAGGAAGCCCAGGGATGCGAGGGCGAGGGCGATGCCCGGGAGACGCAGGACGGCGTGGCGGGCGACGGGGGCGGCGACCGACGGGAGGACGTGTCGGGTGAGGATCCACCACGGGCTCGCGCCGATGGCCCGTTGCGCGGTCAGGAACGCGGACGCGCGGACCTCCTGCACCAGCGCCGCCGCGTGGGCGGACAGGGCGGGCCAGGAGATCAGCGCCACGGCGAGGGCCGCGCCGCCCGTGCCGGGGCCGGCCGCCGCGGCGACGAGGATGCCGACGATCACCGGGGGCAGCGCGTTCGCGATGTCCGCCGCGCCCGCCGCCACCCGGGGCAGGAAGCCGAGCGCCAGGGAGACGAGGAGGCTCAGCGCGCAGACCGCCGCCGCCGTGCCGACCGTGGCGGCCGCGCCGTGGCCGAGGCGGGCCAGGACGTCGCGGCCGAGCCCGTCCGTGCCGAGCGGGTGCGCCCAGGACGGCGGGAGGAGGCGGGCGGTGGTGTCCACGGCGTACGGGTCGCGCAGCAGACCCCAGCCGATGGTGATCAGGAGGACGGCCGCCAGGGTCAGCGGTATCGCCGGGTGGGCGCGGACCGGGCGGGCCGGCGGCAGGGTGAGGCCCGCGTCGCGCAGGGCCGGGCCGAGGAGCCGGCGCCGGACGAGGGCGGCCAGGGCGCCCGCGACCAGGCCCAGGGCGAGGAGGGCGAGGACCGCGCCCTGGAGGAGGGGCAGGTCCTGGGACTTGGCCGCGCCCAGTGCGGTCCGGCCGATGCCGGGCACGGCGAACACCATCTCCACGGCGACCGCGCCGCCGGTCAGGCCGACGGCGGCCATGCCGAACTGCGGTACCAGGGGCGGCAGTACGCGGCGCAGCGCGGCCGCCGAGACCCGGGCCCGGCTCACGCCCGCGCCCCGCCACAGCTCCACCCAGCGTTCGTCGAGCACGGCGGGCAGCGCGTCGGCGACCAGGCGGCCCAGCAGACCGCCGGCCGGGACACCGAGCGCGATCGCGGGCAGCACCAGGTACTGCGGGCCCGCCCAGCCGGACGTCGGCAGCCAGCCCAGCCAGACCCCGCAGACCAGCAGCGCCACCGTGGCCAGCAGGAACTCGGGGACGGCGGCGAGCATCGCGGCGAAGGCGCCGGCCGACCCCCGGCCCCGGACGAGCACCGGGGCGACCAGGACGCAGGCCAGCAGGAGCGCGACGACGAAGGCGGTGCCCATCAGGCTCAGGGAGACCTGCAGGCCGGAGACCACCGAGGGCAGTACGTCCGTGCCCGACACCCATGACGTGCCGAGGTCGCCGCGCAGCAGCCCGGAGGCCCAGCCCCCCAACAGGGAGAGGGGCCCCGCGCCCAGGCCCAGGTCCTCGCGGATCGCGGCCAGCGCCTCGGGCGTCGCCTCCTGCTCGGCCGACCGGGCGCGCAGCACGGTCAGCGCGGGATCACGGCCGGACAGCCACGGGAGCAGACCGACGACGGTCAGCACTGCGAGGAGACAGCCGAGACGGGTCAGCCCGGCGGGACCGACCAGCGGTTCGGCGAAGTGTCGCACCCGCCCCCGCACTCGCCCCCGCACCCGCCCCCGCACCGGCCCCCGCCCCGGACCGGAGTCCCTGGCACCCCCCGTCCGTCGGACGGGTCCGGCCGACTCCGCCGCGGAACGGCCCCTCCGCGCCGCGCTCGCACTCTGCGCGCTCGCACCCTCTGTGCTGGCAGCATCCGTGCCCGCACTCTCCGCGACGCGCGTGCCGCGTGCCGCCTCGGTCGGTTCCCCTGCGGACGCGCTCACTTGACGTAGGTGTCCGCCGTGACCAGCTCCCGCTCGCGCGGGTCGTGGGCCGCGTCCACGACTCCGGCCGCGTCGCCCTGGATCACGCGCTCGTGGAGCATCGGCACGGCCGCGTCGGTGGTGAGGACGGCGGCCTCGGCGTCGATGACGGCCTGTCGGCGGGCGTCACCGGCGGCGGTGTCGGAGGCCCGGTCGAGGGCGGTGTCGACGGTCTTGTCGGCGAGCTGGGAGATGTTGAAGGAGCCGTCGGAGGCGAAGTCGCTGTAGAGGTACGCGGCCGGGTCGCCGGAGTCCAGAACGGTCGCCCGGGAGAGGATGAAGGCGTCGAACTCGCCCGCGAGCGCGTCGGACTCGATGTTGGCGTACTCGCGGACGTCGAGCTTCACCTTGAACCCGGCCTTCTGCAGCTGCTGTTGCAGGGTGGCGGCGACCTCGGGCAGCTCGGCGCGGTCGGTGAACGTGCCGATGGTGATGGCCGCGCCGTCCGGGTCCCCCGCCTCGGCGCGCTTCAGCGGGGACCGCAGCCCGGCCGCCCACGGGAGCGCGGGCCCGAGCAGCCCCTCGGCGACGTCGGCACGCCCCTCGTACACGCCCTCGACGATCGACTCGACGTCGAGGGCCTCGCGGGCGGCGGCGCGCAGCGAGGCGTCCTTGAAGACGCCCTTCTCGGTGTTCAGATACAGGGTGTTGGTGCGGGGCATCGGGACCTCGGTGATCAGGTCCTGGTCGAGCACGGCGGCCTGCGACACCGGGACCGCCTCGACGATGTCGGCCTCGCCGCTGCGCAGGGAGGCCGCGCGGGCGGTGCCGTCCGGTACGAACTTCACGTCGATACCAGGGGCCTTGGCCTTGTCGCCCCAGTAGTCGTCGTAGCGGTCGAGGGCGGCGGAGGCGGTGCCGTTGACCTCGGTCAGTTCGAAGGGGCCGGTGCCGGCGCCGAGCGGGTTCACCGTCTTGCCCTCGTACGCCTTCGCCGCGAGGATCGACAGCTGCGGCGAGCTGAGGCGCTGCGGGACCAGCGGGTCCTCGACCGCCGTGGTGACGGTGACGGTGTCGGCGTCGGCCTTCGCCGTCAGGTCCACGCCGTCGAGGATGCGCGGCTTGGGGGCCGCGGTGGCCGCCTCGGTGAGCGAGTTGACGACGGCCTCACCGGTCAGCTTCGTACCGTCGTGGAACGTCACGCCCTCCCGGATCGTGAACGTCCACGTCCTGCCCGAGCGCTTCCACCCGGTGGCGAGCGCGGGTCGCGCGTCGCCCTCCGCGTCCAGTTTCACCAGGGTCTCGGCAGTCGACCAGCGCGACAGCTTGAACGCGTCGTCGGAGAGCGGGGACAGGCCCGAGCGGGGCGGCAGCATCATCGCGACCCGTATCCGCTTGCCCTCGCTCCCGGCCTCCTCGGGGCTCGTCGCCGAGAAGCAGCCCGTGAGCAGGGCGGAGGTCGCGGTGGTGACTGCGGTGAGGGGGACGAAACGGGCCGGGAGGCGCACGGGACACTCCGAGTACAGGGGTGGTCAAAGTTTCAACGTGCCAGACCGTAGCATGATGACAATCATTTTCAGAAGTGCGCTTTCACGCCACCACGATGCCGCCACACGACCCCCTCCATCGGTGGCCGGTCGCGTTGTCAGTGCCGCCTGTCATGGTGGGGACGTGGACGACGAGACCTTCTGGGACGCGATCGAGGGCTGCCGACGGGTGACGCGGGACCCCGACGAGCGGTTGGAGTGGCTGCGCGGGCGGTTGGCGGGCCGGCCGGAGACCGAGATCCTGCGCTTCCAGGCGAGCCTGGACCGGGTGGTGGCCCCCACGCTCACCTGGGACCTGTGGGGCGCGGCCGACCGGATCATGGGCTGGTGCTCCGACGACAGCTTCTTCTACTTCCGACTTTGGCTCGTCGGGCTGGGCCGGGACGGGTTCGACCGTGTCACACGTGATCCGGACTCGTTGGCCGACGTGCCCGGGGTGCGGCGGCTCGTGGGCCGCTCGTCGCAGGTCTGGGACGACGAGGAATGGCTCGAGTGGGAGGAGTTGGACTATGTCGCCGTGCGGGCCTACGAACACGTCACGGGTCGTACGGCGGACGACTTCTACGCGGCCGTGGAGAGCCTCGGCGACGACCCCGAGCCCATGGACCCCGCCGGCGAGCGCTGGGACGCGCGCGACGACGAGGAGTCGCACCGTCGCCTGCCGCGCCTCAGCGCGCTGTTCCCGCTCTCCCCGGCGAGTTGACGTCCCCGGGAGGCCTCACAGTCGCGCCCCCTTCAGCGCCATGTGCAGCAGCAGACGGTCCTCGCCGTCGGTCAGGCGCAGACCCGTGAGTTGCTCGACGCGGGAGAGGCGGTAGTAGAGGGTCTGACGGTGGATGCCCAACTCGGCGGCCGTCCGCCCCGCTTGGCCCGCGTGGTCGAGGAAGACCTCGGCGGTGCGGGCGAGTTCACGGTGGGCGGGGGTGAGGAGGGTGCGCACGGCGGGGTCCTGGGGGAGGCCGGGAGGCAACGCGGTCAGCAGCCGGTACGGGCCGATGGAGCGCCACTCGGCGATCGGGCCCAGCCCCGGTTCCGCCAGCGCCGCCCGGGCCGCAGCCGAGGCCTCCCGCCAGTCGGTGCCCAGTTCGGCGAGGCCGGCGCGGGCCCCCGAGACGCCCGCCGCCGCGTGCGCGCCCGCGCGTTCCAACAGCCGGGCGGCGGCGGTGAGCGCCGGGCCCGGTACGTCGGCCGAGCGCAGCCGTACCAGCAGGGCCAGGCCCTGGCCCGCCGCGCCCCACGGCACCGTGCACAGCGCGGTCGCCCCCGGCACCGTACGGAAGGACGGCGCGTCGTCCGGGTCGGGACGCGGCCAGGGGGCCACGCACACCAGCGCGTGGACGCCGTCGCCGCGGGGACCCAGTGCCGCGCGCAGCTCCGCCACGGCCATGTCGCGCTCCCAGTCGCGCTCGGCGGTGAGCACCGCGCGCAGCTCGCGGGTGAGATCTGCGCCTGCCTGGGCCTCGTCCGCGAGCAGGGCGCCGATGCGGGAGGCCACCGCCATGGCGGCGGACAGCTGGGCGTCGGTGGGGCCCGGATCGCCGTCCAGGAGCCAGACGTAACCGAGGACGACCCCCCGATGGCGTACCGGGAGGCAGACCCGCCCCCGGAGCACCCCCGCCTCCGGCGTCGGCGGGATCCGGACCGGGCCCGTCGCCCGGGTGATGCCGAAGCCCTCGAACCACTCCCGGACCGCCGTCGTGGAGCGGCGGGTCAGGATCGAGCGGGTGCGGACCGGGTCCAGGGCCGACGGATCGAGCTCGCCCTCGCTGTCGTACGCGCCGAAGGCGATCAGCTCGAAGTCGCGGTTCTCCAGCGTCGCCGGGGCGCCGAGCAGCGCGGAGATCTCGTCGACGAGGTCCTGGTAGCCACCCAGGGGGTGGGGCGATGCGGATTCCGGCGTCACCCGGGCATTCTCGCGCACGCCGCGAAGGCACTGACGAGTCCTTGCCGATGCCGTCGCCGCTGCCCTCGCCGATGTCCCGCGGCCTGACCGCCCGCACTCCCGCCACGTGCCCCACCCCAGGCCTTCATACATCTGTCTGAGATCTGCGGCACGGATACGTGACAGCTGTCGATGGTCGGCGAACGGGAGGATCCTTAGGTTTCACGGTGGTTCTATCTGCTGGTTTGTGGAGGTGCCCCGTGCTGGGTCCCGTGATTCTCGCCGCGTCGCGCAGCGACCGGATACGACGCCTGATCTCGGCGGCGCCCGTGACCAAGCAGGTCGTCGACCGCTTCATCCCCGGTGAGCGCGTGGACGACATCGTCCCCGTCGTCCGGGAGCTCACCGGCCGCGGTCTCGACGTGACGATGGACGTCGTCGGCGAGGACATCACCCGCCCGGAGCAGGCGGCCGCCGCCCGCGACGCCTATCTGGAGCTGATCGACCGGCTGAAGGAGCTGGAGCTCGGCGAGCGCGCCGAGATGTCCGTGAAGCTCTCCCTTTTCGGCCAGGCACTCGACGGCGGCCACGATCTGGCCCTGGCCAACGTCCGCCCGGTCGTCGAGGCCGCCGCCGAGATCGGGACGACGGTCACGCTCGACGCGGAGGACCACACGACCCTCGACTCGATGTTCGCCATCCACGACGAGCTGCGGCGGGACTTCCCGCAGACCGGCTGCGTCATCCAGGCCTATCTCTTCCGCACCGAGGCCGACGCCCGCCGCCTGGCCGAGAACGGCAGCCGGGTGAGGCTGGTGAAGGGCGCCTACAAGGAGCCCGCCGACGTGGCCTTCCAGCAGAAGGCCGAGATCGACAAGGCGTACGTCCGCGTCCTGAAGATCCTCATGGACGGGGAGGGGTACCCGATGATCGGGTCCCACGACCCGCGCCTCATCTCCATAGCCCAGGAACTCGCCCACCGCGCCGGACGCAAGCTCGACGAGTACGAGTTCCAGATGCTGTACGGCATCCGCGGCGACGAGCATCTGCGGCTCGCCGCCGAAGGACACCGCATGCGGGTCTACACCGCGTACGGCACGGACTGGTACGGCTACTTCATGCGCCGCCTCGCGGAGAAGCCCGCCAACCTGCGGTTCTTCCTCCGCGCCATGGTCAGCAAGGGCTGAGCCCGCACCACGGCTCGCCCCACACCGCTCAGTAAGGAGTTACGGAACCCATGGACGCTGTGACCCAGGTCCCCACCCCCGTCAACGAGCCGGTGCACGGCTACGCCCCCGGCTCGCCCGAGCGCGCCCGGCTGGAGGTCAAGCTGAAGGAGCTGGCCGAGAACCCGATCGACCTGCCGATGACCATCGGCGGCGAGAAGCGGATGGGCGGCGGTGACCGCTTCGACGTGGTGCAGCCGCACAACCACAAGGCCCGCCTCGGCACCTACGCCAACGCCACCGGGCAGGACGCCCAGGACGCCATCGACGCGGCCCTCGCCGCCGCGCCCGCCTGGCGCGCGATGTCCTTCGACGACCGCGCCGCGATCATCCTGCGCGCCGCCGACCTCCTCGCCGGCCCGTGGCGCGAGACGCTGGCCGCCTCCACCATGCTCGGCCAGTCGAAGACCGCCCAGCAGGCCGAGATCGACTGTCCCTGCGAGCTGGTCGACTTCTGGCGCTTCAACGTCAAGTACGCCCGTGACCTGCTCGCCGAGCAGCCCCCGGCCAACTCCCCGGGCGTGTGGAACCGCCTCGACCACCGCCCGCTGGAGGGCTTCGTCTACGCGATCACGCCGTTCAACTTCACGGCCATCGCGGGCAACCTGCCGACCGCCCCGGCGCTGATGGGCAACGTGGTGGTGTGGAAGCCGTCCCCGACGCAGACCCACGCCGCCGTCCTGCTCATGCGGCTGCTGGAGGAGGCGGGTCTGCCCAAGGGCGTCATCAACCTCGTCACGGGCGACGGCATCGAGGTCTCCAAGGTGGCCCTCGAACACCGTGACCTCGCCGGCATCCACTTCACCGGCTCGACCAAGACCTTCCAGTACCTGTGGAAGACGGTCGGCGCCAACATCGAGAAGTACCGGTCCTACCCCCGCCTCGTCGGCGAGACCGGCGGCAAGGACTTCGTGGTCGCGCACCCGAGCGCCGACCGCGCCGTGCTCAAGACCGCCCTCACCCGTGGCGCCTTCGAGTACCAGGGCCAGAAGTGCAGCGCGACCTCCCGGGCCTACATCCCGGCGTCGATCTGGAACTCCGGCTTCAAGGAGGAGTTCGCCGCCGAGGTCGAGTACCTGACCATGGGCGACGTCACCGATCTGTCCAACTTCATCGGCGCAGTCATCGACGAACGCTCCTTCGCCAAGAACAAGGCCGCCATCGACCGCGCCAAGTCCGACCCGACCTGCACGATCGTCGCCGGCGGCTCCTACGACGACTCGGTCGGCTACTTCGTCCGCCCGACCGTCGTCGAGTGCACCGACCCGACGAACGAGGTCTTCACCACCGAGTACTTCGGCCCGTTCCTCGCCGTGCACGTCTACGAGGACGACCGGTACGAGGAGATGCTGACCCAGATGGAGTCGGTGTCGGCGTACGCCCTGACGGGTTCGGTCATCTCGGGCGACCGCGCGGCCGCCGCGTACACGATGGACAAGCTCCGCTACGCGGCCGGCAACTTCTACATCAACGACAAGTCCACCGGCGCCGTCGTCGGCCAGCAGCCCTTCGGCGGCGGCCGTGCCTCCGGCACCAACGACAAGGCCGGTGCCCCCCAGAACCTGATGCGCTGGACCCTGACCCGAGCCATCAAGGAGACCCTGGTCCCGCCGACCGACTACTCGTACCCGCACATGGGCTGACGCCCGCCACCGACAGCGCGCCCGGCCCCTCCGTCGAGGAGGGGCCGGGCGCTGCCGTATCCGGGGGAATCCAAGAAAGCGCAGGTCAGAGGGGTGTGATCCAATCCACCGTCTCAGATAGTAGGAAGTCCGACTAATTGTGGAGACAGATGCGCCGCGCTCACCTAGCTTTGTAGGAGCCGAACGTCTCGCTCGATCCAGCGAATGGCGGACGTGAGCCGGAGCCCTAGGCAGGCAACCCCTGCGGCCCCGCTCCCCGCCCCATCCGGCGTCTCGCAACCCTCCCGTTTCCGTACTCCGGATTGCCTCGAAGGAGTCGATTCCCCATGGCCGAGACGACCGTCCGCCGCCGAGTCCGCCACGTTTCCCGGACCACCGAGTCCGACCGCAAGAACGCCGCAGCCGCCCTGCAGCGCGCCCTCGACCGCCGGGACAACGGCGGCTCGACCGGGCACTGAGCGCCCCACCAGCCGGGAGCCGCACCCGTTCGGGGTGCGGTGCGGCGAGTGGGACGACGACCTACGCGCCGTGCCGCGCCCCGAAGCGGCCTCACGAGCCGTCCGCGCCCCGCGCCGGACTCACGCTCCGCGCCGACTCATGTCCCGCGCCGCACTCATGCCCCGCGCCGCACCTCGAAGTGGTCGATGCGGTCGCCGTTCTGCGCCAGCGCCGACACCTTCAGAGCAGGTCGCGCACCGCCTGTGGCCTCCACCGAGAGCAGCGAGAACCCCCGGTAGCGCACCCGCGACCACTCCACCGTCTCCGCCTTCGACCTGCGCGACCTGGTCCACTCGAAGGTCTCCACGGCCTCATGGCGGGTGACGTGCCCCTCGTAGCTCTCCTTCACGCCTGAGGGGAAGCCGTACAGATCGCGCCCACCGCCGCCCGCCGTGACGTACACGATCCCGTCCCGGGTCGGGTCGGTCGACGCGCCGACCGGTACCGCCCTGCCGACCTCGCCGTCCTTGACGGCGTCGGTCCGCTCGTAGACGTGGTTGTGGCCGTTGATCACCAGGTCCACCTGGTGCTTCGCGAACAGCGGCAGCCACGCGTCACGGACTCCGCCGTCGGAGGCGTGCGCGGACGTCGAGTAGGCGCAGTGGTGGAAGAAGACGACGATGAAGTCCACGCCCTTCGCGGCCCTCAGCTCCCCCAGCTTCTTGTCCAGCCACTTGGTCTGCCGGCCGCCCGAGTAGCCGAGGTTGGCGGGGATCTCGTACGACACGTCGTTCGCGTCCAGCGCCACGAAGCCGACGTTGCCGTAGGTGAACGCGTACACCCCCGGCGCGGAACGGGGGTCGAAGCCGTTGTCCGGGAGGGACCAGCGGGCGAGTTGACCGCCGTAGCCGTCCGGCGAGTACCAGGCCTCCATGTCGTGGTTGCCGGTCGTCACCATCCACGGCACGGACCTGGCCACCGGCTCGTTCTGCTTGAGGAACAGGTCCCAGAACCCGGGGTCGTAGCCGTCCGACTCCACGCCCTTGCCGTTGCCGTTGGCGTAGCAGATGTCGCCGGCGTGGAGATGGAAGGCCGGCTTCTGACGGACGATCAGGTTGTCGTTCGCCGCCGCGGCCTTGCCGACGCCCTGGTCGCCGAAGGCGGTGAACACGAACTTCTCCGGTGCGGCGGGCGCCGTGCGGAAGGTGCCGATCGTGGAGCGGTGGGCGGGGGCGGCCGGGTCGAAGCCCTCGTGGCCGACGCCGTAGTAGTACGTCGTCCCGGGACGCAGGCCGTCCAGGGCCGCGTGCAGGTAGTACTGCTCCAGCTCCAGGCGCACTCCCTCGATCCCCGGCGTGTGCAGGTCGCGGACCTCCGCCTCGACCTTCCGGGTCAGCTCATCGGGCTTCAGGCCCACCCGCACGTACGGTTTCCGCACCGCGAGCGGCACCTGCCAGGAGATCCGCATCCGCGTCCTCGGGTCGCTGCCGAAGGCCAGATGACGCCCGAACGGGGTGACCACGGAACCGGGCGCCTTGGAGGTGGCGGGCGAGGGGGCCGACGTCGTCGCGTTCGGTGAGGCCGACGAATCGGAACCGCCGCAGCCGGTCAGCAGCCCGCCCGCCGCCAGTGAGCCGGCGGTCACCAGCGTGCGGCGCCGTGACAGCTTCGTACGCAGGTACTCGTGCTGCTCGGCCATGCTCATCCGGCGCGCGAGCTGCGGCGGGATGCCGAAGTCGGGTATATCCATGTCGACGAAGTTCCCAGCGAATTCCAACACCCGCCCCCCGTACGGGTGAACGCGTGGTGACGTGTGGGCAGCGTCACCCGACCGTGCGTCCGTATCGCGGACACCTTGTGTCATCCCGTGGGACCAGGAGTACGGTGCCGTCATGTCTCGCAGCCTCAATCTCGCAGTGATCCCCGGTGACGGCATCGGTCAGGAAGTCGTGGCCCAGGGGCTCAAGGTCCTCTCCGCCGTCCTTCCGCAGGATGTGAAGCTGGAGACCAAGGAGTACGACTTCGGCGCCCAGCGCTACCACGCCACCGGTGAGACCCTCACCGACGCCGACCTCGACGCGCTGAAGCGGCACGACGCGATCCTGCTGGGCGCGATCGGCGACCCGAGCGTCCCCTCCGGGGTCCTGGAGCGCGGCTTCCTGCTCAAGCTCCGCTTCGCCTTCGACCACCACGTGAACCTGCGCCCGTCGAAGCTGCTCCCGGGTGTCGCCACCCCGCTCGCCGGCCAGCCCGAGATCGACTTCGTCGTGGTCCGTGAGGGCACCGAGGGCCCGTACACCGGCAACGGCGGCACCATCCGCAAGGGCACCGAGCACGAGGTCGCCACCGAGGTCTCGGTGAACACGGCCTTCGGTGTCGAGCGCGTGGTCCGTGACGCGTTCGCCCGCGCCCAGGCCCGCCCGCGCAAGAAGCTCACCCTCGTCCACAAGAACAACGTGCTGACCTTCGCCGGTCACCTGTGGACGAACATCTTCAACAAGGTGGCCGAGGAGTTCCCCGAGGTCACCACCGACTACATCCACGTCGACGCGGCCACGATCTACCTGGTCACCGACCCGGCCCGGTTCGACGTCATCGTCACCGACAACCTCTTCGGTGACATCATCACCGACCTCGCCGCGGCCGTCTCCGGCGGCATCGGCGTCGCGGCCTCCGGCAACATCAACCCCTCCGGCGACTTCCCGTCCATGTTCGAGCCCGTGCACGGCTCGGCCCCGGACATTGCCGGCCAGGGCAAGGCCGACCCCTCCGCCACGGTCCTGTCCGTCGCCCTGCTCCTGCGCCACCTCGGCTACGAGGCCGAGGCCACGGCGATCGAGGAGGCCGTCTCCGCCGACCTCGCGGAGCGCGTCGGGAAGCCCGCCCGTTCGACGGCCGAGATCGGCGACGCCCTCGCCGTACGAGTAGCCGGCTGACCCGCCGCGCCACTCGAGATCTTTCGAAGCCGCCGGGTCGCTACCGCACCCGGCGGCTTCCGCATGTCCCCGCCGGGTGCCACCATCATCCCCGGGTCGCATTCACGCCGTTTTCTTCCGCCGACTCCGCTTGCGATAATCGAACGCGGAGCCGCCGAACGAGGGAATGCTCGGACGCCCTAGCACTCGCCACTGGAGTACGGATGTGAGCGCGGCCCGTCACACACAACCGGTGAAGGACACCCACTCATGACGCCCACGATCGAGCTCAAGCCCTCCGCCAGTCCGCTCTCCGACGCCGAGCGCGACGCGGTTCTGGCCAACCCCGGTTTCGGCCGCCACTTCACCGACCACATGGTCGTCATCAAGTGGACCGAGGGTCGTGGCTGGCACGACGGCCAGCTCGTTCCGTACGCGCCGCTCTCCCTGGACCCGGCCACCATGGTCCTGCACTACGCCCAGGAGATCTTCGAGGGACTGAAGGCCTACCGGCAGCCCGACGGCTCCGTCGCCACCTTCCGTCCGGAGAAGAACGCCAGGCGCTTCCAGGCCTCCGCCCGTCGGCTCGGTATGCCGGAACTGCCGGTCGAGACGTTCATCGAGGCCTGCGACGTGCTGGTGAAGCAGGACCAGGGCTGGGTCCCCGCCCACGGGGGCGAGGAGTCCCTCTACCTCCGCCCCTTCATGATCGCCACCGAGGTCGGCCTGGGCGTCAAGCCGGCGGGCGAGTACCTCTTCCTGGTGATCGCCTCCCCGGCCGGCGCCTACTTCCCCGGCGGAGTGCAGCCGGTCTCGATCTGGGTCTCCGAGGACCACGTCCGCGCCGTGCCCGGCGGCATGGGCGACGCCAAGACCGGCGGCAACTACGCCGCCTCCCTCCTCGCCCAGGCCGAGGCGGCGGCCGAGGGCTGCGCCCAGGTCTGCTACCTCGACGCGGTCGAGCGCAAGTGGGTCGAGGAACTCGGCGGCATGAACCTGTACTTCGTGTACGGCGACCGCATCGTCACCCCCTCCCTCACCGGCTCCATCCTGGAGGGCGTCACCCGCGACTCCCTGCTGACGGTCGCCGCCGACCTCGGCTACACCGCCGAGGAGGGCCGGATCTCCATCGACCAGTGGCAGGCCGACTCCGAGAGCGGCGCCCTCACCGAGGTCTTCGCCTGCGGTACGGCCGCCGTCATCACCCCCGTCGGCACGGTCAAGCGCACCGGCGCCGCCTGGCAGCAGTCCGGCGGCGAGCCCGGTCCCGTCACCCTCAAGCTCCGCGAGGCGCTGCTGAACATCCAGCGCGGCACGGCCGAGGACAAGCACGGCTGGATGCACGAGCTGGGCTGACGCCGGCCGTCGATTCCCTCCGGGGCCGCCACGGACGATGCGTCCGCGGCGGCCCTGCCGCGCTCGGGGAGAACGGCGCAGACCGCCGAGGACCTCGTCGCGACGACCGTGAAGTGATCAGCGCGCTGTTCGCATCCTGAGACGGACGGTGAGCACGGGGACGGTCTGTGCCAGACTGCCCCCGTGCTCTCGTTCGCCATGATTATCGGCAGCAGGCGCGCCGGTCCGCAGTGACCGCCACGTACGACCACGTACGGGCGGACACCGTCGTCCTCGACCCGCGCGCAGACCTCTCGCACCCGCGAGGGGTTTTTCGCTTTTCTGGCCCACCTTCAGCCGGGAGCGCAGCGTGAGGGAGCATTGGGGGCGGTGGAGCCGGTCATTCCGGTACAGACCGTGATCCAGCGGGATCCAACAGCAGGAGCCTTGACACCATGACGGAAACCAGCGAACTCGACGACTCCTTCCACGTCTTCGACACCACCCTGCGCGACGGCGCCCAGCGCGAGGGCATCAACCTCACCGTCGCGGACAAGCTGGCCATCGCACGGCACCTGGACGACTTCGGCGTCGGCTTCATCGAGGGCGGCTGGCCCGGCGCGAACCCGCGCGACACCGAGTTCTTCGCCCGCGCGCAGAAGGAGATCGACTTCAAGCACGCCCAGCTGGTGGCGTTCGGCGCCACCCGCCGCGCGGGCGGCAAGGCCAGTGAGGACCCGCAGGTCAAGGCCCTGCTCGACTCCGGCGCCCCGGTGATCACCCTGGTCGCCAAGTCCCACGACCGTCATGTGGAACTCGCCCTGCGCACCACGCTCGACGAGAACCTGGAGATGGTCCGCGACACCGTCTCCCACCTCCGCTCCGAGGGCCGCCGGGTCTTCGTCGACTGCGAGCACTTCTTCGACGGCTACCGGGCCAACCCCCAGTACGCCAAGGCCGTCGTCCGCGCCGCCGCCGAGGCCGGCGCCGACGTGGTGATCCTCTGCGACACCAACGGCGGCATGCTGCCGGCGCAGGTCCAGGCCGTCGTCGCGACCGTGCTGGCCGACACCGGCGCCCGCCTCGGCATCCACGCCCAGGACGACACCGGCTGCGCGGTCGCCAACACCCTGGCCGCCGTCGACGCCGGCGCCACCCACGTCCAGTGCACCGCCAACGGTTACGGCGAGCGCGTCGGCAACTCCAACCTCTTCCCGGTCGTCGCCGCCCTGGAGCTGAAGTACGGCAAGAAGGTCCTCCCCGAGGGCGCCCTGCGCGAGATGACGCGGATCTCGCACGCGATCGCCGAGGTCGTCAACCTCACCCCCTCCACCCACCAGCCCTACGTCGGTGTCTCGGCGTTCGCGCACAAGGCCGGCCTGCACGCGTCCGCGATCAAGGTCGACCCGGACCTGTACCAGCACATCGACCCCGAGCAGGTCGGCAACACCATGCGGATGCTGGTCTCCGACATGGCGGGCCGTGCCTCCATCGAGCTCAAGGGCAAGGAGCTGGGCGTCGATCTCGGCGACGACCGGGAGCTGGTCGGCCGGGTCGTCGAGCGGGTCAAGGAGCGCGAACTACGGGGCTACACCTACGAGGCCGCGGACGCCAGCTTCGAGATCCTCCTGCGCGACGAGGTCGCGGGCAAGCCGCAGCGGTACTTCCGCACGGAGTCCTGGCGGGCCATCGTCGAGGACCGCCCCGACGGCAGCCACGCCAACGAGGCCACCGTCAAGCTGTGGGCCAAGAGCGAGCGCATCGTCGCCACGGCCGAGGGCAACGGCCCCGTCAACGCGCTCGACCGCGCCCTGCGCGTCGCCCTGGAGAAGATCTACCCCCAGCTCGCCAAGCTGGAGCTGGTCGACTACAAGGTCCGCATCCTGGAGGGCAAGCACGGCACCAACTCCACGACGCGTGTGCTGATCTCCACCACGGACGGTGCGGGGGAGTGGTCCACGGTCGGTGTCGCCGAGAACGTCATCGCCGCGTCCTGGCAGGCGCTGGAGGACGCGTACACCTACGGGTTGCTGCGCGCGGGTGTCGAACCGGCGGAGTGATCGGCCGCGAGTCGGTGGACGGGATGCGCGGGGCGGCCGCGGGCGGTCCGTGGCCGCCCGCTCGGCGCACCGGGCCGGTCCGCTCCTCAGCACGCCTCCTCAGCACGACTCCTCGGCGAATTCCTCGAACTCGTCGAGGTCCATCGCCCGGTCGTCGGCACACACCTGCCCGGTCCCCAGACCGGAGAGGTCCCCGGCGGTGAAGGCGACCGTGCCGTTGTAGTCGTCCTCGTGGTGGGTGAAGGTGAACTGGTAGGTGCGGTCCGGCAGCAATCGACGCTCACCCTCGCCGTCGGCCCTCCACGCGGGTGGCGGCGAGAAGAGTGCGAACGCGGTGTCGCCCGACCGTTCCCCTTCCGCCCGCCAGAGGGTGATGTCCACGCCACGTCGTCGTCCCTCGGCTGGTCCTCGAAGGAGCCGGCCCAGCCCGTCAGCAGCGGGCCACGGTAGGTCTCGTCCCCGCACGGCCGCAGCAGCGCCCTGGGCGTCCCGTCGTCGTCCACCGACATGGCCACGAGCGGCAGCTCCCGGGCCGTGGCAACCGCTCAACAGCGTCGCCCCGCCGACCGCTCCCACCATCGCCGGCACCCTCCGCAGCAACCGCTCGCCCCCGTTTCGCCGGCGCCAGGACCTGGTCCGAACCCCTTCGAACGTTGTGCAGCCGTTCGGCGTCCGCCCAAGTCGACGGTCCGCTCCCATCGGGTCACGAAAGCGGATCGTCCGTTTTGTGGCTGAACGAGGTAGCTTCGAAGGTATGAAGGGCGCACCGGTTCGACGTCTGCTCCGCCTCCTCATGGTGCCGTTCGCCGCGATGGCGCTGGCGATCCTGGCGGTGCTGTCGGTCGGTGCGCCGAGCGCACACGGGGCCACCGACCTGTCGACGGTGGCCGCGGCCCTGCGTGAGGGCCCCGTCTACGTCGACCCGGCCGCCACCGACCTGCTCTCCGCGGCGGACGCCGAGGCCCTCGCCGACAAGATCGAGGACGCCGACGAGCCGATCTTCGTGGCGGTCCTCCCTGCCGGCTACCCGAGCGAGAACCTCTTCCAGAACCTCCGCACCGAGACGGGCGTCACCGGCCTCTACGGGGTCCGCCTCGGCGACCGCTTCGACGCCCGGGCCGACAGCAGTGTCCTGAGCCAGGAGGCCGTCGCCAACCTGGTCACGGCGGTCCAGGGCGCCGGCGACCCGAAGGCCCAGCTCAACGACTTCGTGGACGACGCCCTGCGCAGCAACCCGGGCGGCACGGCCCCGTCGAGCTGGAGCGACGGCGGCGACGCGGGCGTGGACGCCGGTGCCCTGGCCGCGGCGGGCGCGGTCGTGGTGGCGGGCGGCGTCGGCGCGTACGCGCTGGTCCGCCGCAACCGGCGGCGCAAGGAGGAGGAACGCCGCGAGGCGTTGGCCAAGCTCTCCGTGGTGGTGGACGAGGACATCACGGCCTTCGGCGAGGAACTGGAGCGCCTGGACTTCCACCCCGCCGAGGCGGGCGCCGACGACGCGATGCGCGCCGACTACGAACGGGCCCTGGACGCCTACGAGAAGGCCAAGTCCCTCATGGCGGCGACCACCCGCCCCGAGGAGGTCCGCGCGGTGACCCAGACCCTGGAGGACGGCCGCTTCTCCCTGGCCCAGCTCGCCGCCCGCAGGGAGGGCCGCCCCCTGCCGGAGCGCCGCGCGCCCTGCTTCTTCGACCCCCGCCACGGTCCGTCGGTCGCGGACGTCCTGTGGACCCCGGGCGTCGGCACCGCACGCGAGGTCCCGGTCTGCGCCGCCGACCGGGCCCGCCTCGCCGACGGCGATGACCCCATGATCCGCGAGGTGGAGACGGTGTCCGGAGCCCGCCGCCCCTACTGGGACGCCGGCCCGGCCTACGGCCCCTGGGCGGGCGGCTACTACGGCGGCGGTCTCCTCCCCGGCCTCCTCGTCGGGACCATGCTCGGCAGCATGATGGCCACCCCCTCGTACGCCGCCATGTACGGCTCCGGTTACGGCGACTTCGGCGCGGCCTCCGGCTACGGCGGCGGCGACGTCTCGGGCGGCGACTTCGACACGGACGACTTCAGCGGTGGTTTCGGCGGCGGGGACTTCGGCGGAGGCGGTGATTTCGGTGGCGGCGGTGGGGACTTCGGCGGAGGCTTCTGACGCCCCGTTCTCGCCGTAGGCCGACCGTGGGTACGGACACGGGCCCGGCGCTGGGAGCCGCCGGGCCCGTGGACGTCGTACGAGAGTGCTGCGGGGCGTCGGTCAGAGAGTGGCCGCGGCCGCCGCGATCTGGGACGCGAAGGTGGACACCTCGGTGTAGACACCGGGGGCGTTGGGCTGGGCGCAGCCTATGCCCCAGCTGACGATGCCGACCTGGATCCACTGGTTGGCGTTGTCCCGACGGAACATCGGACCGCCCGAGTCGCCCTGGCAGGTGTCGACGCCACCCGCCGCGTACCCGGCGCAGATCTCCTCGGCGGCGATGAGCCCGCCGTAGCCGCTGTAGGAACGGCAGGTCGCGTCGCTCACGAACGGCACGGTCGCCTTGAGCATGTACCGCTGCTGCGCGCCGCCCTGGGTGGCGGCGCCCCAGCCGGCCACCGTGAAGGTGCCGGAGTTGTACGCGGTGGTCGTGGCGATCTTCAGCGTCGGGAGGTTGATGGGCGAGGCCAGCTTGATGAGCGCCCAGTCCTTGCCGTCGCCGTTGTAACCGGGGGCCCGGTACACCTTGGTCGAGCGGACCTGCACCCGGCCGCTGGTGCTCTGGAGGTCCACGACACCGGCCGTGGCCGTGTAGCTGGTGTTGTTGCCGGTCGCGCCGACACAGTGCGCGGCCGTGAGCACGATCTGCTGCGTGTACAACGAACCGCCACAGCCCATCGACAACCGGACCATGAACGGGAACTCGCCCTGCGCGGCCCGCGTGCCGCCGACCACCGGCGCCGGCGCGGCCGTCGCCGCCGACACGGGCTGCAGGCTGGCGATCGCGAGCGCGGCGGCACCGACAGCCGCGCATCTCTTCAGAGCGGTGATGAGTCGCTTCAACGTGATGCCTTCCGTGGGGGGTTGACATGCGATGAGTCGTGCGATGACGCGTACTGCCGAACCGCAGGCATGACGCAGACATGCCAATCAGGCGACATGAAATCGCCTCTGGTGGCATGCCCAGGTCAATTTCTGTTGCAGGATTATGAGAACGCCGGAAGCCCTCACACAAGGGGCGCGAACCAGCCAGCCTTGCTGCCTGCCCACGAACGTCCCGCAGAACGTCCCACGAACGTTCTGCGGGAAAACGGAGTGCGGCGGCACCGGAGAACCGCGCACACTGATCCGGTGATCGACATCTCGACCGAGCTCGTACGCGCCCTGATCTCAAGCCAGTTCCCGCAGTGGAGCGACCTCCCGGTCAGAGCCGTCGACCGGCAGGGCTGGGACAACCGGACCTTCCGGCTCGGGGAGCGATTGACGGTTCGTCTGCCCAGCGCGGAGGGCTATGTGGCAGCCGTGGCCAAGGAGGACCGATGTCTGCCCGAGCTGGCCCGGCATGTGCCGCTGCCCGTGCCGGAGCCGGTCGCCGTCGGGGCGCCCGGGGTGGGGTACCCGTTCCCCTGGTCGGTGCGGCGGTGGATTCCGGGGGAGACGGTCGAGGTCGCGACGGGCGTCGACGGGACGCGGCTCGCCCGTGACCTCGGCGACTTCCTCACCCGACTGCGCGAGGCGCCGGTCGGGCGGGGCCCGGCCGCCGGACGGCACTCGTACTTCCGTGGCTGTCAGCCCGGCGTCTACGGCGACGAGGTCGAGGCGGCCCTGGAGCGGCTGGCCGACTCCGTCGACGTCGCGGCCTGCCGGGCCGTGTGGGCGCAGGCGCTGACGTCCGCCTGGCCCTACCCGCCGACGTGGTTCCACGGTGACGTCTCCGTCGGGAACCTCCTCGCCACCGACGGGGTTCTCTCCGCCGTCATCGACTTCGGCTCCTCCGGCGTCGGCGACCCGGCGTGCGACCTCGTCATCGCCTGGAACCACTTCACCGGCGAGGAGAGGAAGGTCTTCCGCGAGGCCGTCGGCCTGCCCGACGACGCCTGGCGACGGGCCCGGGCCTGGGCGCTGTGGAAGGCCCTGATCAGCACGGCGGGACTGGCCGGCCCCGACCCGGAGGGACAGCAGCGCCGGGTGCTCGACCGCGTACTGGAGGACGCGGTCGTCTGAGACTCCAGGGCTCCAGGCTCCAGGCTCCAGGAATCCAGGGCTCCAGGAATCTCGGAATCTAGGACAGAATCCGTCCTAGAGCCGTTCTACCGTGCTGGGCATGACCACTCACGAAGCCGTGGAAGCCCGCGCGTTCCCCGACGCCGACCACCTCGACGCCTGGCTGGCCGCCCACTCCGCTCCGCCGTCCGGCGGCCTCTGGGTCAAGGTCGCCAAGAAGGGGGCCGGGGTGCGTTCCGTCGACGCCGGTGACGTCAATGACGTCGCACTGTGCCACGGGTGGATCACCGGGGTCCGGCGCCGGCTCGACGCCTCGTACTTCCTCCAGCGGATCACCCCGCGTCGGCCGGGCGCCGACTGGTCCATGGTGAACGTGCGGCGGGTGACGGAGCTGACCGCCGCCGGGCGGATGCGGGCCGGCGGTCTCGCGGAGGTGGCCGCGGCGCGGGCGGACGGCCGGTGGGCGGCGGCGTACGAGTCGCAGAAGAACGCCGTCGTCCCTGAGGACCTCGCGGCCGCACTGGAGCGAAGCCCTAGCGCGAAGGCCGCCTTCGAGGCGCTCGGCAGGACGGAGCGGTACCTCGCCATGCTCGGCGTCCTGCGGGCGCGTACCCCGTCACAGCGGGCGGCCCGCTCGGCGGCGGCGGTCACCAGGCTGGAGGAGGGACGCGCGATCCGATGACGGACGCGCGATCTGATGACGGAAGCGCGATCCGATGGCAGATGCGCCGTCCGATGACGGACGCGCGGCGAGTTCAGCGCTCCGGCGGCGTCGTCCCTCGCACGTCGAGCGGGGTGCCCGCGTGCCGAACTGCCGACATGCCGAGCCCTCGCCCGCCTGCCCGGAGGGCAGTCGAAGGGCGAGGGTGCTCAGCGGTGGTCAAGACCGGGCGGCGTCGCCGCCCAGGGGGTCACGCGTTCCGGATCGCCGAGATGTCGAAGGTGAGCTTGATCTTGTCCGACACCAGGACGCCGCCGGTCTCCAGCGCCGCGTTCCACGTCAGGCCCCACTCGGAGCGCAGGATCTCCGCCTTGCCCTCGAAGCCGACGCGCTCGTTGCCGAAGGGGTCCTTCGCGGCGCCGTTGAACTCCAGGTCGATGGTGAGGGGCTTGGTCGTACCGAGGATGGAGAGGTCGCCGGTGATGCGGTAGTCGTCGCCGCCGAGGGCCTCCGCCTTGGTGGAGCGGAAGGTCATCGTCGGGAACTCCTCCGTCTTGAAGAAGTCAGCGCTCTTCAGGTGACCGTCACGGTCGGCGTTGCCGGTGTCGATGCTCTCCATCTTGACGTCGATGGAGGCGGTGGACCGGGACGGGTCCGTGCCGTCCAGGTGCAGGCTTCCGGAGAAGTCGAGGAAGGCGCCCTTGACGTTGGTGACCATGGCGTGGCGGGCCGTGAAGCCGATCGTGGTGTGGGACGCGTCGATCGTGTAGTCGCCGGTCAGGGCGGCGAGCTCGGGGTTCACCGCGGAGGTGGTCGCCGTGGTGGCGGCGGTCTCGGTGGTCGTGGTGCTGCGGCCGAAGATGCCCATGACGTGCTCCTTGAGTGATGTCGTTCAATGTTCAACGAACTGAACACGGCCCACCGTAGTCCTATTCCGTTCAAGTTTCAACCTTGTCGGTTGGGTGATCGTCGTGTCACGCGTTGTTGATCCTGCGGCGCCCAGGTGATACACGGCATGGGCATGACCCCCACACGCCGCACCGTCCTGCTCCTCGCCGCGACCCTCGCGGCGGCGACCGCGCCCGGCCCCACCGCGGACGCCGCGGAGCCCGCCGAGGACGAGTACGACACCCTCCGCCACCGCTGGCTCGCCATCGCGCTCGGCGACGGCTACGACCCCGCCGCCGAGCCCTACGCCACCCGCCTGCGCGAGACCGGCGACCTCGCCCACGCCTTCCGCGCGGCCATGGCGCCCACCGCCGACTCCCTCTGGCCGGGCCACCCCTTCGACCCGCCCGCCGGAATCACCCAGAGCTACAGCCGCCTGTGGACCATGGCCCAGGCGTACGCCCGACCCGGTACCGGCCGCACCGGCGACGCCGCCCTCCTCGCCGATGTCCTGCGCGGCCTCGACCACCTCGGCGCGACCGTCTACCACCCCGGCACCATCCGCTACGGCAACTGGTGGGAGTGGCAGATCGGCAGCCCCCGTCTCCTGCTGGACATCGTCGCGGCCCTGTACGACGAACTGGGACCCGCCCGCAGGGCGGACGCCTTCGCGGCCGTCGACCACTTCATCCCCGACACGATGCTCCGCGAGTACACCGGCACCTCCACCGGCGCCAACCGCGTCGACCTGTGCCGCTCCGTCGCCCTGTGCGGCATCCTCGGCCGCGCCCCCGAGAAGATCGCCCTCGCCCGTGACGCCCTCTCACCCGTCTTCCCGTACGTGACCCGGGGCGACGGCCTCTACGCCGACGGCTCGTTCGTGCAGCACACCTGGGTCGCCTACTCGGGAACGTACGGGCAGGTCATGCTCGACGGCCTGGCCAGGCTCTTCGCGCTGCTGGCCGGGTCGAGCTGGGCGGTGACCGATCCCGACCGGCAGATCGTGCTCGACGGCGTGGAGCGGGCCTACGCGCCGCTCATCCACGACGGCCTGGTGATGGACAGCGTCAACGGCCGTGCCATCAGCCGCGGTTACCTCAAGGGCGACGACCGGCACATCATGCGGAGCGACCACTTCCACGGTCAGGCGATCATCGCCGCGATCGCCCTGCTCGCGCTCGGGGCCACCGCCGCCGAACGTGAGCGGTGGCACGCGCGGATCAAGGGCTGGATCGAACGCGACACGGTGACACCGATCCTCACGGCGCGACAGTTCGGTGTCGCGGACCTGGCCCGGCTGCACGCCGTCGCCGCCTCCCCGGTCGCCGCCGCGCCCGAACCCGTCGGCCACCGCCTCTTTCCGGCCATGGACAGGGCCGTCCACCGCCGCCCCGCCTTCACGGTGAACATCGCCATGGCCTCCGACCGCATCGCCCACTACGAGTGCGGCAACGGCGAGAACCCGCGCGGCTGGCACACGGGTTCGGGAGCGACCCTGTGGTGGGCCGACGGACACGGCGACCAGTACACGAACTGGTTCTGGCCCACCGTCGACTGGTACCGCCTCCCCGGCACCACCGTCTCCACCAAGCGGCTCGCCGACCGTGAGGGCGGCGAATGGGGCGCGCCGAAGCCCGCGGTCCGCTGGGTCGGCGGTACGACCGACGGCGAGTACGCGACCGTCGGCCAGCACCTCGCGGGGCTCGGCTCCACCCTCCGGGCCCACAAGTCGTGGTTCTGCGTCGCGGACGCCGTCATCTGCCTCGGCGCGGGGATCACCTGCGCGGACGGGGTGCCGGTGGAGACGGTGGTCGACAACCGGAACCTGGGGGAGCCCACCGCCACGGCACCCCAGGCCCTCCTGCGGGGCCGGCGCTGGGCGCATCTGGAAGGGCACGGCGGCTGGGTCTTCCCCGAGACACGGTCGGACGGCGCCCTGCGCACCCTGCGCGAGGACCGCGCCGGCGCCTGGTCCGACATCAACACCGGGGGTACGACCGAACGCCGCACCCGGCGCTGGCAGACCCTCTGGCTGGACCACGGCACCGATCCGGTGAACGCCGGCTACGCCTATCTGCTCATGCCCGGAGCCTCCCGCCACGCCGTCGAGGCCCGTGCCGCCGACCGGCGCTGGTTGTCGATCTTCGCCAACGACAGCACATGCCAGGCCGTCCACGTCCCCTCGCTCGGTCTGACCGCCGCCAACTTCTGGCAGCCCGGCACGGCGGGCCCGCTGACCGCCTCCGCCGGGGCGAGTGTGCTGGTACGCCGCCGGGGGAGGACCGGTACCCTCTGCGTGAGCGAACCACCGCGCACGGGAGAACCGTTGGAGATCACCTGGCACGGACCGGTCCGCGCGGTGGTCCGGGCGGACGACCCGGTCGAGGTGCTGGAGTCCACGGCCGGCCGGCTGCGGCTCCGCGTCACCCCCGGCACGGCTTGCGCCACGTACACCTGTGACGTGACTCTCGCCTGAGCGACCCGGCCGGTCTTTGTGAGACCCCTACAAGCCCCACACCCCCTGAGCAGTCGGTTCGACTGCATGCCGACGAGGTTCTGTTCAGGGGTACCAGGAAAACACGCCGGAGACTGTACGGAGTCGACGGACCGCTTTCCTGGCTCGGCTTCGTAAGGTCACTACATGACCGTTTTGGATGAGGCACCGGGTGAGCCGACGGACGCGCGCGGGCGAGTGGCCGAACTGCACGAGATCCGTGCCCAGGCGTTGGCCGGCCCCAGCGAGAAGGCGACCGAGGCGCAGCACGCCAAGGGCAAGCTGACCTCCCGGGAGCGCATCGAGCTGCTGCTGGACCCGGGCTCCTTCAACGAGGTCGAACAACTGCGCAGGCACCGGGCCACCGGATTCGGCCTGGAGGCCAAGAAGCCGTACACCGATGGTGTCGTCACCGGCTGGGGCACGGTGGAGGGCCGTACGGTCTTCGTCTACGCCCATGACTTCCGCATCTTCGGCGGTGCCCTGGGCGAGGCCCACGCCACGAAGATCCACAAGATCATGGACATGGCCATCGCGGCCGGTGCTCCGCTGGTCTCGCTCAACGACGGAGCGGGCGCGCGGATCCAGGAGGGCGTCTCGGCGCTGGCCGGATACGGCGGCATCTTCCAGCGCAACACCAGGGCCTCGGGTGTCATCCCGCAGATCTCGGTCATGCTCGGCCCCTGCGCGGGCGGCGCGGCCTACAGCCCCGCCCTCACCGACTTCGTCTTCATGGTCCGCGAGACCTCGCAGATGTTCATCACCGGCCCGGACGTCGTCAAGGCGGTCACCGGCGAGGAGATCACCCAGAACGGCCTCGGCGGCGCGGACGTGCACGCCGAGACCTCCGGCGTCGCGCACTTCGCGTACGACGACGAGGAGACCTGCATCGCCGAGGTGCGCTACCTCCTGTCGATGCTCCCGCAGAACAACCGCGAGAACCCGCCGCGCGTCGATTCCTCCGACCCGGCGGACCGCCGCAGCGAGGTCCTCCTCGACCTGGTCCCGGCCGACGGCAACCGGCCCTACGACATGACCAAGGTGATCGAGGAGCTCGTCGACGACGGCGACTACCTGGAGGTCCACGAGCGCTGGGCCCGCAACATCATCTGCGCCCTGGGCCGGCTCGACGGCCAGGTGGTCGGCATCGTCGCCAACCAGCCGCAGTCCCTCGCGGGCGTCCTCGACATCGAGGCCAGCGAGAAGGCCGCACGATTCGTGCAGATGTGCGACGCCTTCAACATCCCGATCGTCACTCTCCTGGACGTACCCGGCTTCCTCCCGGGCGTCGACCAGGAGCACGGTGGAATCATCCGCCACGGCGCGAAGCTGCTGTACGCGTACTGCAACGCGACCGTGCCCCGGATCTCCCTGATCCTGCGCAAGGCGTACGGAGGTGCCTACATCGTCATGGACAGCCAGTCCATCGGGGCCGACCTCACCTACGCGTGGCCGACCAACGAGATCGCCGTCATGGGCGCCGAAGGTGCCGCCAACGTCATCTTCCGGCGTCAGATCGCCGAGGCCGAGGACCCCGAGGCGATGCGGGTCCGGATGGTCAAGGAGTACAAGGCCGAGCTGATGCACCCGTACTACGCGGCCGAGCGTGGCCTCGTGGACGACGTGATCGACCCCGCGGACACCCGCGCGGTCCTCATCCGCTCCCTCGCGATGCTCCACACCAAGCACGCGGACCTGCCGTCCCGCAAGCACGGCAACCCGCCGCAGTAACCCGACGGTTCCTTCGCGGTACCCCTGCGGAAACCTCACCCACGGAGACTGACACCCATGAAGCTTCCTGATATTCGCGTCGAGAAGGGCCACGCCGAGCCCGAGGAAGTGGCCGCGATCACCGCGCTGCTGATGGCCCGAGCGGCCGCGCAGCCGGCGGAGGCCACACCGGTCCACCGAGGCCGCCTCCGCGCGGGCTGGCGCCGCCTGGAGCGCGAGCCCGGCTTCAGGGCGCCGCACAGCTGGCGCTGAGTCCTGGCTTGAAAGGGCCCCCTCCGCATGGAGGGGGCCCTTTCTCATGCGGGTCTCCCCAGGACAGGAGCCGCAGCCCAGGACGAGACACGAGAGGGGACCCCTCCCGCAAAGGAAGGGGTCCCCTCTCGTCTTCGGCTGAGCGCCGCGGAGCTACCGCAGGCGGGCCATGAGCGCGTGCTCGACCAGGGTGATCAGGGCCGACTTGGCGTCCGAGCGGTGGCGGGCGTCCGTCGTGATGATCGGGGTGTCGGGGCCGATCTGCAGGGCCTCCCGGACCTCGTCCGGGTTGTACGGCTGCTGGCCGTCGAAGCCGTTGAGGGCGATGACGAAGGGCAGGCCGCTGTTCTCGAAGTAGTCGACGGCCGGGAAGCAGTCGGCGAGACGACGGGTGTCCACCAGCACGATCGCGCCGATGGCGCCGCGCACGAGGTCGTCCCACATGAACCAGAAGCGGTCCTGACCGGGGGTGCCGAACAGGTACAGGATCAGGTCCTGGTCGAGGGTGATACGGCCGAAGTCCATGGCGACCGTGGTGGTCGTCTTGTCCCCGGTGTGGGTGAGGTCGTCGATGCCCGCGGACGCGGACGTCATCACGGCCTCGGTACGCAGCGGGTTGATCTCCGAGACGGCCCCGACGAACGTGGTCTTGCCCACGCCGAAGCCACCCGCCACCACGATCTTCGCCGAGGTGGTGGAGCGGGAAGGACCGCCGCTAGAGCTTGCGAAGTCCACTGAGCACCCTTTCGAGCAGTGTCACGTCTGGCTGGCCGCCGGCGCTCTCGTCGCCGCCGGGCTGATGGATGGCGACCAGGCCCGCCTCCGCCAAGTCGGCGACGAGGATCCTGGCCACGCCGAGGGGGATGGTCAGGAGCGCCGAGATCTCGGCGACCGACTTGATCTCTCGGCAGAGGTTGCAGATCCGCTGATGCTCGGGCAACTGGCCCTGCATCTGGTGCGGCTGCGCGGTGGTGTGCACCAGTGCCTCGATGGCGAGCTGGTAGCGCGGCCTGGTGCGGCCGCCTGTCATGGCGTACGGGCGCACCAGGGGGTTGGTCGCCCCCCCGGCGGGCGATGGTTCAGGGGTGCGGCGCTGCGGCTGCACGGGCTGGATGCGCGGCGCCGGCGGCTGGTCGTACGGCGAGGGGCCGGGGCCCTGCGGCGCGTACGGCTGCTGGCGGCTCGGTGCGGAGGGGAAGTTGTATCGGTTCTGGTCACCCTGGCCCGGCCCCTGGCCAGGGTAGGACCAGTTGCCCGACGATGAACCGCCTGGGGGTGTTGCCACGTTCTCTCCTCCTCCGACTGTGCTGGCATCCATGGCTCATTGGAAGCCGCGTCCCGAAACCTTACGGCCCCGGGACGTCAAAACGCACCGTCTGACTGTTAGTTGAGCAGGCTGCCCTGGAGCTCCGCACGAAGATCGGGCGTCAGGACCGTACCGGCACGGTCCACCAGAAGGGCCATCTCGTACCCGATGAGGCCGATGTCGGCTTCCGGATGTGCGAGAACGGCGAGCGAGGAACCGTCGGAGATGGACATGATGAACAGGAATCCCCGCTCCATCTCCACAACCGTCTGATTGACGCTGCCACCTTCGAAAATGCGGGAGGCACCCGCGGTCAGAGAGGTCAGCCCCGATGCTACGGCCGCCAGCTGGTCGGCACGGTCGCGGGGAAACCCTTCGGACATCGCCAGAAGGAGTCCGTCGGCGGAGACCACCACCGTGTGCGACACCCCGGGGGTGTTGTCCACGAAATTGGTGATCAACCAGTTCAGGTTCTGTGCCGCCTGGCTCATCGGGCTCACACTAACGCTCCTGGTTGTAGGTGCTGTCAGGACCGAAGCCCTGGCCGTTCGTTTCACTGCCTGCGTTGCGCCCACGCTGGACACCCCGGCGCAGGTTGCTCAGCCTGCCCCGGACGTCCTCGGGAGCACGGGAGATCTGTGGACCTCCCTGCGGGGTCGTCGTGGCGGCGCCCTCGACCAGGTTGGCCTTGGGCACCCGCCGAGGCAGACCGGAGGAGGTGACCCCGCCTGCCTTGGGCTTCTTCAGCTGGGAGGCCTGCTGCCAGCGCTCGTCGTTTGCGGAGCGCCAGTCGCCGTTCGGTCCCCCGGCCGTCGTCGGCTGGTCCTGGGCCACATCCTGTCGTCCGTTCGCGGCGCCCGCGCTCGTGCCGCCCGCGCTCGCGGTGGAGCCGCGGCGGGGCAGGCCGGCGTCGGTCAGCGCGTGGCCGGCGGAAGGGGTGGATCCCGGACGGTCGAAGCCTACGCGGTCCTGCTCCTTCACGTCAGCGGCCTGCGAAGATTCCGGTTCCGGAGCGTACTCGGAGCGGTACGAGCTCTGGTAGTCCTGCTGCTGCGGCCAGTCGTCCTGATAGGACTGCTCTTCGAAGCCCGTGTACGTCTCCTGGGAGTGCGCGGCGGCCGCCGCGTGGTCCTCCTGGACGGACTCCGCATAGGCGGGCTCGGGGTAACCGCCGGTAGCGGTGAACGTGTCGTTCCCGCCCGGGAGGTGTCCGTTGCCGTTCGACACGCCGTTGCCCTGGCCGAAGTACGCCTCGTCGTACGACGGCTGCTGCGGCTCCTCGTACGCCGTCTGCTGGTCGAACGACCGCTGCGGGTCCACATAGCCCGTCGCGCCGTTGTCGTAGGACGGCCCGGGCGACTGGAAGTCGTCGCCGTAGCGCGGCGCCTCGCCGGCGGGCAGCTGCGGGTTCTGGTGCGCCTGCGACTCCAGGGCCGCGCGGCGCTCCTCGCGCATCAGGGAACGGCCCACGGGGTCCAGGTCGCGGATGTCGTCCGGAACCTCGTAGCGGCTGTCGTCGAAGCCCAGCTCGGCGGCGGTCCGCATCGGGGCCACGGCCGGCTGCTGGAACGAGTGCTGCTCCGGGATGATCTGCGAGACCGTGAACTGGTCGGCGGCCGGCTGCTGCTCGCCACCACCACCGTGGGTGATGACGTCGGGGAGCATGACCAGCGACGTCGTGCCGGCCTGCTCGCCCGAGGGGCGCAGCTGGACGCGGATGCCGTGCCGGTCGGACAGCCGGCCGACCACGAACAGACCCATGCGCTGGGAGATCGCGGCGTCCACGGTCGGCGGGTTGGCCAGCTTGTGGTTGATGTCCGCGAAGTCCTCGGCGGTGAGGCCGATGCCCTTGTCGTGGATCTCGATCATCACGCGGCCGTCCGGGAGACGGGTCGCGGTGACGCGGACCTTGGTCTGCGGGGAGGAGAACGTGGTGGCGTTCTCCAGGAGCTCGGCGAGCAGGTGCACGAGGTCGGTCACGGCACGGCCGTGGATCTCGGCCTCCGGGACGCCGGAGAGCTCGATGCGCTCGTACTGCTCCACCTCGGAGGAGGCGGCGCGCAGCACGTCGATCAGCGGGACCGGCTGGTCCCAGCGGCGGCCGGGCTCCTCGCCGGCGAGGACGAGGAGGTTCTCGCCGTTGCGGCGCATACGGGTCGCCAGGTGGTCCAGCTTGAAGAGGTTCTCCAGCTGGTCCGGGTCGGCCTCGTTGTTCTCCAGGTCGGTGATCAGGGTCAGCTGGCCCTCGATCAGCGACTGGTTGCGGCGCGAGAGGTTGGTGAAGATCGCGTTGATGTTGCCCCGCAGCAGGGCCTGCTCGGCGGCGAGCCGGACGGCCTCGCGGTGGACCTGGTCGAAGGCGCGGGCGACCTCGCCGATCTCGTCCGTGGAGGTGATCGGGATCGGTGCCACCCGGGTGTCGACCCGGCCGGGGTCGGTGCGCGAGAGCTGGTCGACCAGCATCGGCAGGCGCTGCTCGGCGATGCCGAAGGCGGCGTTGCGCAGCTGGCGCATCGAGCGGCTCATCTGGCGGGCCATGATCCCGGCGATGATGAACGCGGCGAGGAGGGCGACGATGACGATGGCGCCGTTGATGTAGGCGTCGCGCTGGGCGTCGGAGGCGATCTGGCCGGCCTCGGACACCGCGCGGTTGATCAGGTCGTTCTCGACCTCGCTGTAGCCCTCGAACTTCAGCGTGGAGGCCGCCATCCAGTTCTGGTAGGTGACGCCCTGCTTGGCGAGGTCCTCGGGGGAGGCACCGCTGCCGATCGCCTGGATCATCTTCAGCATGGTGTCCGGCGGCGGGACGTAGTCCGGGTCCTTCGCGGCGGCCTCGGCCGCCTGCTTCTTGCCCTCTTCGGTCTTCTGCGCCATGACCGACTCGAGCCGCGCGGCGTCGGCCTCGGTGCCACCGGAGACGAACTCCTGGACGGCGATGTTCTCCAGGTAGGCGTACGAGGTGAACGCGGTGACCTGACGGCGGAAGACCTGCTCGTCCTCGCTGGGTCGGACCAGCAGGTGGGTGCCGATCGAGCGCTGCAGCGAGGCGGCGCCCTTGGCGAGAGTGACCGCGTAGACCGTACGGCCGTACGCGGTGATGTTGCCGGTACCGAGGCCGAGCTCGTTGGAGAACTCCACCAGGAGGTGCTCGACGTCGACGTAGCCCTCTTCGGTCTGCACCGGGTCGGCGGCACGGGTGAAGGCGGTCTGCCGGATCTTCTCCAGCTGCGGTTCGGCCTCCTCGACCAGGCGCAGCCGGCGCTCCAGGCCCTGCCCGGACGGCATGCCGACTACCTCGGCGTGGAAGGCGTCGGCCTTCTCGTCGGTGAAGGCGCGGGCGTCCTTGACGACCTCGCTGTCCCGGTCGCCGTCCAGCAACGGCTGGGCGGAGAGGTCACGCTCGTTGAGCAGCGCCTCGGCGTAGACACCGGCGGCGGCCACGATCTTGGCGACCTTCTCGGCGTCCTTGGCCTCCTGCCAGGTGTCGATCGAGCCCTTCACCTGGAAGCCGCCCATGACCAGGCCGACCAGCACGGGTATGAGGAGGATCGCGTTCAGGCGGGTGGGTACACGCCAGTTGCGGGGGGAGAGACGACTGCCGCTGGGCGCGGGAACTGCCGTCGGCTCCGGTCCGGTCACTTGTGCGGGTGCCGCTCCGCGCGGCGGCGGGGTGAAGTTGCCCCGCGCCGACGGCTCGGGACCTTTCTTGCTTCGCCTCACTCGACCAACAACCTCTCGGCGCCGGCACCTACGTCGTGCCGCGGGTGACTCCACGCCCTAGTACGTCTTTGACTAATGGGCAGTTCAGGCATTCCAGCACGTCACGCTGAGGACTTCCAAACACTGGGAGGCAACGATTCCGCGTGATGTAAGTCCCAGATAAAACGGTCATAAAGAGCGAGCCCCGGCAAAAAGCGGGGCCATTGTGAGCGCAGCGGCACCGATCGACCGCGACGCGTGGTCGTACCACCCTATTTCTCTGTCGAAACGTTATGAACGCCGAGGCCGACCGTGTCAAAGGACACAGCCGGCTCCGGTGTAACTACGACAACTGCCGTATGACGTTGTGGACTTGGGTCCTGTTTTTGGACCCGGTCGCGGTGCTTCGACCCCTGTGCCCTACCGCAACCGTGCCATGAGCGCGTGCTCGACCAGGGTGATCAGGGCCGACTTGGCGTCCGAGCGGTGGCGGGCGTCCGTCGTGATGATCGGGGTGTCGGGCCCGATCTGGAGCGCCTCCCGGACCTCGTCGGGCGTGTACGGCTGGTGCCCGTCGAAGCCGTTGAGGGCGATGACGAAGGGCAGGCCGCTGTTCTCGAAGTAGTCGACGGCCGGGAAGCAGTCGGCGAGGCGACGGGTGTCGACCAGCACCACGGCGCCGATGGCACCGCGGACCAGGTCGTCCCACATGAACCAGAAGCGGTCCTGACCGGGGGTGCCGAACAGGTACAGGATCAGGTCCTGGTCGAGGGTGATGCGGCCGAAGTCCATGGCGACCGTGGTGGTCGTCTTGTCCCCGGTGTGGGTGAGGTCGTCGATGCCCGCGGACGCGGACGTCATCACGGCCTCGGTACGCAGCGGGTTGATCTCCGAGACGGCTCCCACGAACGTGGTCTTGCCCACGCCGAAGCCGCCTGCCACCACGATCTTCGCGGAGGTGGTGGCCCGTCCCGCTTCAGAGCTTCCGAAGTCCACTGAGCACCCTTTCCAGCAGAGTCACGTCCGGCGCGCCGCCGGCGTTCTCGTCGCCACCGGGCTGATGGATCGCGACGAGTCCGGCCTCGGCGAGGTCCGCGACCAGGATCCGTGCCACACCGAGCGGCATGGACAGCAGGGCCGACACCTCGGCCACCGACTTCACCTCGTGGCACAGGTGACAGATCCGCTGGTGCTCGGGGAGCAGCCCCATCAGGTGCGCGGGGTCTGCCGTCGTGCTGATCAGCGCCTCGAGGGCGAGCTGGTATCGCGGCCGCGTCCGGCCACCGGTCATGGCGTACGGCCGTACCAGCGGCTGGTCGCCCTCGTCTCCGTACGGCTCTGCGTACGGATCGTGAGGAGCGGTGGGCGGGGTCATTGATCCTCCGAGCGGGACAGCAAGTCGGTCAGTCGTGCCGTCTGACGGGGGCCGGTGGGGGGACTGTGTCGGCCGGACGGTGATGTGGTGAGTTCTGTTGATCCGCAGGCGTCAGTGGAGCAAGCTGCCTTGGAGTTCGGCGCGCAGGTCGGGCGTGAGCACGGCGCCCGCGCGGTCGACGAGCAGCGCCATCTCGTAACCGACCAGGCCGATGTCGCACTCGGGGTGGGCGAGGACGGCCAGGGAAGATCCGTCGGAGACGGACATCAGGAAGAGGAATCCGCGCTCCATCTCGACCACCGTCTGGGCCACGTCCCCGCCCTCGAAGATCCGGGACGCCCCGGCCGTGAGCGAGGTGAGTCCGGAGGCGACGGCCGCGAGCTGATCGGCACGGTCGCGCGGAAAGCCCTCCGACATCGCCAGAAGAAGACCGTCGGCGGACACGACGACGGTGTGGGACACCCCGGGGGTGTTGTCCACGAAGTTGGTGATCAACCAGTTGAGGTTCTGTGCCGCTTGGCTCATCTGGCTCAACTAACGCTCCTGCTGGTGAGTGGGGCTCGGGAAGCTGCCGGTCTGGCCGTTGCCGGCCTGTCGACCTTGCGCGATGCCCCGACGGAGATTGGTCAGCCGGCCGCGTACGTCGTCAGGCGAACGCGAGACCTGCGGACCGGTTTGGTGCTGTTGCTGCTGAGCCGTGCCCGGCACGAGGTTGGCGCGCGGGACCCGGCGCGGCAGGCCGGAGGTGGTGACCCCGCCTGCCGAAGGCTGACGGGCTCGTTCGGCCTGGCGGACCAGGTCGTCGTTCGGAGTGCTGCGCCAGGTGGGGGATGCCGGCGCGGCGGGAGCCGCCGGACGCTGGGGAGCGGCCGGAGTCTGGGGAGCCGGAGCGGTGTGCTGCTGCGGCGCGGTGTTGGTGCCCTGCTGCTGGTCGTTCTGACCGCCCTGACCGTGGAACCAGTTGGTCTCCAGCGTGTCGTACAGCGGGGTACGGCCGTCCATCGGGCCCGTGGCCGGGGGCAGTGCCTCCGGCTCCTGCGGACGCGCGGGACGCTGCGGGGGCACCGGGGGACGCTGCGGCGGGACCGGCGGCCGGGGCGCGCCGTAGCTCTCGCCGTTGACCTGCGGCCGCTCGAACTGTCCGGTGTCCTGCGGGTTCTGCCGACCCGGCCCGCCGAACTGTCCGGTGCCCTGGCCGTTCTGGCGGCCGGGCATGCCGTACTGGCCGGTGTCCTGCGGGTTCTGCCGGCCCGGAGCCGGGAACTGGCCCGTGCTGGAGCCGTCGTAGCCCGACGGGGCGAACTGGCCGGTGGAGGACGGGTCCTGCGGGACGCCGCGGGACGGGCCCGTGGGCGCCGGCGGAGCACCGGCACCGCCGAACACGTCGGAGCGGACGTAGGAGCCGGTGCCGTTCTGCGGTGTACCCGCACCGGGGCGCCGACTGTCGAAGTCGCCCTGCGGGGAGCGCGGGAAGTCGTTGGACGAGCCCGGAGCCTGGTGGGGGTCCACGCGCGGCATCGGCGCGGTGACGTCCGGCTGCTCCTCGTGGCCGCGCGGGGTGTCCAGCGAGGCGCGCGGCACCGGCGGCTGCGCGTTGTCGTCGCTCCAGCTCGGCCGCGCGGGGGAGTTGCCGCCGGGCAGCTCTGCACGCGGTCCACCGCGGCCGGGCAGCTGCGGGCGGCGCCTGCCGGAACGTTCCTTGCCCTGCTTGGGCGGCACGGCACCCGGGCCGTTGTCGGCCCCGCCCGGCCGTCCCGCACCGGTGTCACCGGGACCGCCGGCCGGGCGCAGGCCCGAGCCGGTCGGGAAGCCACCCTGGCGCCCGGAGTCGTCGAAGCTCTCGAATCCGCCCGGACCACCGGTCCCGGCGGCCTGCAGCCCCTGCGGGGCACCCGGCGCCTGACCGCCGCCGAACCCACCGGCACCGGCACCGGCCGGAGCCGGCCGACCGCCCTGCGGGGGAACCGGCGGACCGCCCTGCGGCCCACGCTGGCCACCGGGGCCGCCGAAGCCGCCCGGACCACTGGGGTTGCCGGGCAGTGCGGCGCGCGGACCCTGTCCCGCGCCGACCTGCCCACGCTGCGGCGCGCCGCCCAGCAGCCCGCCACCGGCGGAGGGGCCGCCGAGCGGCGGACCCGACTGGTTGCCCGCCTGGCGACGCGCGGCGGCGGCACCGGCCGCGGCCTGCGCGGCGGCGGGGCCACCGGTGGACGGGGCGCCCTGGCCGGGCTTGCCCGGGGTGGGCTTCTTGTTGCCCTGCGCCACGTCGACGGGAAGCATGACGAGCGCGGTCGTTCCGCCCGAGTCGGACGGACGAAGCTGGATACGGATGCCGTGGCGCTGCGACAGACGACCGACCACGAACAGACCCATGCGTCGGGAGACCGACACGTCCACGGTGGGCGGCGAGGCGAGCCGCTCGTTGATCGCCGCGAGGTCCTCGGGGGAGAGACCGATACCGGTGTCGTGGATCTCGATCAGGACGCGGCCGTCGGGCAGCGCGTGACCGGTGACCTTGACCTTGGTCTGCGGCGAGGAGAACGAGGTGGCGTTCTCCAGCAGCTCGGCGAGCAGGTGCACGAGGTCGTTGACCACGCGGCCGGCCACTTCGGTGGTCGGCACGGAGGCCAGCTCGATGCGCTCGTACTGCTCCACCTCGGACGCGGCGGCACGGAGCACGTCGACCAGCGGGACCGGACGGGTCCAGCGGCGGCCGGGCTCTTCACCGGCGAGAACGAGGAGGTTCTCACCGTTGCGGCGCATGCGGGTGGCGAGGTGGTCGAGCTTGAAGAGGGAGGACAGCTGGTCCGGGTCGGCCTCGCGGGACTCCAGTTCCGAGATGAGCGACAGCTGACGCTGGATGAGGCCCTGGGAGCGACGCGAGAGGTTGGTGAACATCGCGTTGACGTTGCCCCGGAGGAGGGCCTGCTCGGCGGCGAGGCGGACGGCCTCGCGGTGCACGTCGTCGAAGGCCGCGGCCACCTGGCCGATCTCGTCCCGGGAGTGCACACCGACCGACTCGACGGAGGTGTCGACGTCCTGGGGGTCCGACTCCGACAGCTGCTTGACGAGCTCGGGCAGCCGGTCCTGGGCGACCTTGGTCGCGGTGTCCTGGAGGCGCCGCAGCGAGCGGATCATGGACCGGGCGACGACGAACGCGCCGACCAGGGAGACACCGAGGACGAGCAGGATCAGCGCACCGGAGATGATCGCCTCTTGCTCGGCGTCGGCGCGCAGGTTGCGAGCGGTCTGCTCCATCTCCTCCAGGAGCGAACCCTCGATCTTCTTCATCTGCTCGATCTTGGCAGAGGAGTCGTCGGTCCAGTCCTTGTACGAGCGGTTGTCCTGGCCGCCCAGACCGCCGGCGCTGGCGAGCACCCGGTCCGCGTAGACGTCGGCGGCCTCGATGGTCGGGCTCGCGTCGTCGATCGGCTTGGTCAGCTCCTCGGCACCGGATCCGTAGATGTCGGAGAAGGTGCTGCGGTCCGACTCCTCGTTCGACAGCGCCGAGTTCGCGTAGAGCCGGTCGTTCTCGGAGAGCTTGCCGGCCTTGTCGTCGGTGGCGGGCAGGGCCGCCGCGATGACCGCGCGCTGGATGGAGGCGTACTCCTTGGCGGAGGAGAAGGCCGCCAGGGCACGGGTCCGCTTGATCATGTCCGGGTTGCTGGTGGCCTCGGCCATGTCCGTGGACAGGTCCAGCAGCTGGGAGATCAGGCGGTGGTAGGCCTCGACCGTCTGCGTGGAGTTCTTGGGGTCCACGTAGGCGTTCTTGCGGATGCTGCTGAGGTTGTAGAGCTCGCGCACCACGCGGACGAGGCTGTCGCGGACGCCGGGCATCTTCGCGGTGGTGTTCGCGGTCTCGGCGGCCTGGGTCGCGTCCGTGAACTGGATGCGGGCCTGGTCCGTCTTCTCCCGGGTGCCCTTGACGGTGAAGTCGGTGGCGTCCAGGCCGTGCGTGAGGGGACCGGCGGACAGGTCGCGCTCCTGCTGGAGCGCGGCGGCGAGCTCGGTCGCCTGCTTCGTCATGTCGGTCAGCAGCCGCATGTTGTCGAGCTGCTGGATGTCGTCCACGTTGTCGCCGATACGCAGAGCACCGAGCGAGGTCGCCGCCACCACGGGGAGCGCGAGCAGCGACACGAGACGGGTGGAGATGCGCCAGTTGCGCAGGGCTATTCGGGAGCCGCTTCCGGCGCCCGCCTTGGTGCCGCCCTTGGACTTCCCGGGCGGCACGGGAGCAACTGACGCGCCGGGGCGCCCGGAGCGCTCCCCGCCGTCGCCGATCTCAGCCGGACCCGGGTTCTGGGCGTGCTGGGGGGAGGAACCGTTGCCGGTTCCGATGTGTGGCTCCGGCTCCGCCGAAGCGCTGCCATCCCTCTTGAAACGTCCCTGCACTAGCGTCGCAACCTCTGGACCAGGCGCCCCACCGAGTGAACGGCGGGACGGTGTCGGCGTCTTCGGGGGCGCCCTGAATACGTCCCCATTGGGTGGTCGTGAGTGACCGGCGCTGGCTCCCCCTTCCACCGCCGCCAGGCGCTTGTTTCTTGCGCCTCTGCGCGCCGGCACGATCCTGCGGCGGTCCGTGGAATTCCAGCACAGTGCCGGATCTCCAACAAGGCCAATGGGTAACGGTCTGTTCACTGTGACAGCATGTGAGGACTGCGTCACCGGGCGTGGAAGCTGTTTCCGTCCATTGCGGACATACCCGTGCGATCCAGGGGTGTGAGCAGGGTGTCCCAGTCGCCATGATCAGGAGCGGAATGCGGGCTTCAGGTAACTGATGTCCGTTTTGCGGGGGTGAGTTGATGGCCGGGAATGCCCGTTTTACCCATGACTGAGTGAGGAAACTCACACGCCAATCATGCCTTCTTCACGACTTGACCCGGGAATCGGATGTTTAGCCTGACGCTTTACAGGGATGGCGAATCCGACAACCCGCGCTTGTGGGACGGCCCTTGCGGCCCGCCCGGCGCCCGTACACGACGAGGTCCAGGACAACAGTGAAGACGACGACGATGTTCCGCACGATAGCCAACCCCCGGCGCACGACCCTGGCCCACCTCGAAGACGCCGAGGACCTGCGTACGCCGGAGCAGGAGCACTCCGTCGACCTCCCCTCCGTGACCGCCAACCCCCGCCGGACGGTCCTGATGACGGTCCCTGGCCAGGCGGCGGAGTAGTTGCAGGCTCAAGTACGCGCGGAATCCGCCGATCACTCAAGCCGGTTCCGGTGAAGAAACAGCGGATTCCCGTGAAGGCTCCGCGGAAGGGCGCCCGGCACGAGCCGGGCCCCCTTCCGCGTAATGCGCGAGGCGGGCACCCCGCCCCGCGTTAGCCTGGACCGTCAGACTCCAGCCAGCTCAGTTAAGGGGCGCAAGCATCCCGTGCGCATCGCCAGGTTCTCCATCGACGGGAACGTAGCCTTCGGCGCGGTCGAGGGCGACAAGCCGGACGAGCTCGTCCTCGACATCATCAAGGGCATCCCGTTCGCGGACTTCGAGCTCTCCGGGACGAAGGTCCCGGTCAACAAGGTCAGGCTGCTGCCGCCGGTGCTCCCCAACAAGGTCGTGGCCTTCGGCCGGAACTACGCCGAACACGCCCGCGAGCTGGGCAACGAGGTCCCCGACGCCCCGTTCGCCTTCTTCAAGCCCGCCACCTCGGTCATCGGCCCCGGCGACGCGATCCAGTACCCCTCCTTCTCCGCGGACCTCCACCACGAGGCCGAGCTGGCCGTCGTCATCGGCCGGATGTGCCGCGAGGTCCCGCGCGAACGCGTCAAGGACGTGATCTTCGGCTACACCTGCGCCAACGACATCACCGCCCGTGACGTCCAGAAGCGCGAGAAGCAGTGGGCCCGGGCCAAGGGGTTCGACACCTCCTGCCCGCTGGGCCCCTGGGTGGAGACCGACCTCGACCCGAGCGACCTGACCATCCAGCTCACCGTCAACGGCGGGCAGCGCCAGCTCGGCCGGACGAGCGAGATGATCCACTCCATCGAGGATCTGATCGTCAACATCACCGAGGCCATGACGCTGCTCCCCGGCGACGTCATCCTCACGGGCACCCCGGCAGGGGTCGGCCCCCTCAACGTCGGCGACGAGGTCGCCGTCACCATCGAAGGCATCGGCACTCTCACCAACAAGGTGATCAAGCGTGGCTAACGGCTCCGTCCGCGTACGTTTCTGTCCGTCCCCGACCGGCAACCCCCATGTGGGTCTGGTCCGCACGGCCCTGTTCAACTGGGCGTTCGCCCGCCACACCGGCGGCACGTTCGTCTTCCGCATCGAGGACACCGACGCGGCCCGCGACTCCGAGGAGTCCTACGAGCAGCTCCTGGACTCGCTGCGCTGGCTGGGCTTCACCTGGGACGAGGGCCCCGAGGTCGGCGGCCCGCACGCGCCGTACCGCCAGTCGCAGCGCATGGAGACGTACCGGGAGGTGGCCCAGAAGCTCAAGAACGCGGGCCACGCCTACTACTGCTACTGCACCGCCTCCGAGCTGGAGGAGCGCCGCGACGCCGCCCGCGCCGCCGGCAGGCCCTCCGGCTACGACGGCAAGTGCCGCGAGGTCACGCCCGAGCAGAAGGCTCAGTACGAGGCCGAGGGCCGCGAGCCGATCGTCCGCTTCCGGATGCCCGACGAGACGATCACCTTCACGGACCTGGTCCGCGGCGAGCTGACCTTCACCCCGGAGAACGTGCCGGACTACGGCATCGTCCGCGCCAACGGCGCCCCGCTCTACACGCTGGTCAACCCCGTCGACGACGCCCTGATGGAGATCACCCACGTCCTGCGCGGCGAGGACCTGCTCTCCTCCACCCCCCGCCAGATCGCCCTCTACAAGGCGCTGATCGAGCTGGGCATCGCCAAGGAGGTGCCGTCCTTCGGCCACCTGCCGTACGTGATGGGCGAGGGCAACAAGAAGCTCTCCAAGCGCGACCCGCAGTCGTCGCTCAACCTCTACCGCGAGCGCGGCTTCCTCCCCGAGGGCCTGCTCAACTACCTCTCCCTCCTCGGCTGGTCGCTCTCCGCCGACAAGGACATCTTCACGATCGAGGAGATGGTCGCCGCCTTCGACGTCGCCGACGTGAACCCCAACCCGGCCCGCTTCGACCTGAAGAAGGCCGAGGCGATCAACGCCGACCACATCCGTCTGCTGGATGTGAAGGATTTCACCGAGCGCTGCGCCCCGTGGCTGAAGGCCCCCTTCGCCACCTGGGCGCCGGAGGACTTCGACGAGGCCAGGTGGGAGGCCATCGCCCCGCACGCCCAGACCCGTCTCAAGGTCCTCTCGGAGATCACGGAGAACGTGGACTTCCTGTTCCTGCCGGAGCCCGCCGAGGACGAGGCCAGCTGGGCGAAGGCCATGAAGGAGGGCTCCGACGCGTTGCTGCGCACGGCCCGCGAGAAGCTGGAGTCCGCCGACTGGACCTCGGCCGAGTCCCTGAAGGAGGCCGTCCTGGCCGCCGGCGAGGTCCACGGCCTGAAGCTCGGCAAGGCCCAGGCCCCCGTCCGCGTCGCCGTCACCGGCCGCACGGTCGGCCTCCCCCTCTTCGAGTCCCTGGAGATCCTGGGCAAGGAGAAGACGCTGGCACGGATCGACGCGGCGCTGGCGAAGCTCGCGGCGTGACGCACGGTGCGTGAGGGGCGGCACCCGGAGTACCGGGTGCCGCCCCTTCGGCATCCCCCGGACAGGGCGGCCGACCTCGGGCTACGGTCGGTTCCATGAACATCAAGGCCGTGCTCTGGGACGTGGACGACACCCTCTTCGACTACACCGCGGCCGACCGCGCCGGGATGCGCGCCCACTTGGGCGTCGAGGGACTGCTCCACGGCTACGACTCCGTGGATCAGGCGATCACGCGTTGGAAAGAGCTCACCAGCCTGCACTGGCGGCGCTACGCGGCCGGTGAGGGCGACTGGGAGGCGACCCGGCGCGACCGCGTCCGGGACTTCCTCGGTGAACCGCTGACCGACCCGGAGGCGGACGCCTGGTTCGAGCGGTACGTAGCCCACTACGAGCGCGCCTGGGCCCTCTTCCCCGACGTCCTGCCCGTCCTGGACGCCCTCGCCGCGAGCCACCGGCACGCGGTGCTCTCCAACTCCAGCCTCCCCGTCCAGGAGCGCAAGCTGCGCGCCCTCGGCGTGTGGGACCGCTTCGAGACGGTGCTGTGCGCCGAGCAACTGGGCGTCCACAAGCCGGCCGCCGAGGCGTTCCACGTCGCCTGTGAGGCCCTGGAACTGCCTCCGCACGAGGTCGCGTACGTCGGTGACCACCCGGAGATCGACGGCCGGGGCGCCGCCGACGCCGGTCTGCTGTCCGTCTGGATCGATCGCGACGGTCTCCATGCGACCGTCGACCCGCCGGTCGGACCGCACCGGATCGCCACCCTCACCGAACTCCCCGCGATCCTCGGCTCCGATACCCGTTTTGGAGCGCCGTCCACCTTCGGGTAATGTTCTTTCTGCGCCGCCGGGGAGCGGGCCGAAAGGCCGGAACCGACGGAGCAAACTAGAACAAGATCCCTTCAGGGGCTTGCGTTCCAGTGGCCTATGGTGTAATTGGCAGCACGACTGATTCTGGTTCAGTTAGTCTTGGTTCGAGTCCAGGTAGGCCAGCTCGCAGAGCTCATCTGCAGGCGGAGATCAATTCCGCGAAGCCCCCGTTGTGTAGCGGCCTAGCACGCTGCCCTCTCAAGGCAGTAGCGCCGGTTCGAATCCGGTCGGGGGTACAGATCCTTCCCGCGAGGAGAGTTCGGGTCGCACCCCCTCACTTCGATGCAGGATCGCTAGGGCCCCCGTTGTGTAGCGGCCTAGCACGCCGCCCTCTCAAGGCGGTAGCGCCGGTTCGAATCCGGTCGGGGGTACTGACTGGTCTAAACCACATTGGTCTATGGTGTAATTGGCAGCACGACTGATTCTGGTTCAGTTAGTCTTGGTTCGAGTCCAGGTAGACCAGCTCGGACCTGCGGAAACGCAGGCTCCACGCCCCCGTTGTGTAGCGGCCTAGCACGCCGCCCTCTCAAGGCGGTAGCGCCGGTTCGAATCCGGTCGGGGGTACGTTTCACGAAGGCCCTCCACTTCGGTGGAGGGCCTTCGTCATGTGCTCCGACTCCTCGATCGCGAGGGCCGGGGCGCCCGGCCCGACCGGCGGCCTGGTGCGTCAACTCGGCTCACGGGCCCATGCGTTCGGCGTCGCACGGAGAGCCGAGCCGCAGCATCACCGGCGCGAGGTGGGGCCGCGTCGGGGTGGACGGCATGAGAAAAGGCCTGCCGCGGCGTTGAGGCAGGCCTTCTTCATGGTGGGACGGGAGCTTCGAGGGGTCAGCCCGTGCGGCGCAGGGCCTCCGAGAGGCGGCCCGCGGCGTCGATCACCGCTTGGGCGTGCATACGGCCGGGGTGGCGGGTGAGCCGCTCGATGGGGCCGGAGACGGAGACCGCGGCGACCACTCGGTTCGACGGCCCGCGTACGGGGGCGGAGACCGAGGCCACGCCCGGCTCGCGCTCGCCGATGGACTGGGCCCACCCCCGGCGCCGTACGCCCGAGAGGGCGGTGGCCGTGAAGCGGGCGCCCTGAAGGCCCCGGTGCAGGCGCTCGGGCTCCTCCCAGGCCATCAGGATCTGTGCCGAGGAACCGGCCTTCATCGTCAGGGTCGACCCGACCGGGACCGTGTCCCGCAGTCCGGACAGACGCTCCGCCGCGGCGACGCAGATGCGCATGTCGCCCTGGCGGCGATAGAGCTGAGCGCTCTCGCCCGTCACATCCCGTAGATGGGTGAGCACCGGGCCCGCCGTCGCGAGGAGGCGGTCCTCGCCGGCGGCCGCGGCCAGCTCGGCCAGCCGGGGGCCGAGGATGAAACGGCCCTGCATGTCGCGTGCCACCATGCGGTGGTGTTCCAGAGCCACGGCCAGGCGGTGGGCCGTGGGCCGTGCGAGTCCGGTGGCGCCGACCAGACCCGCGAGGGTGGCCGGACCGGACTCCAGAGCGCTCAGGACCAGGGCCGCCTTGTCCAGAACGCCGACGCCGCTACTGTTGTCCATGCAACGATACTCGCGTCTCACTCTGTGAAACGCAAGTTCAATTTCGCGTGGACCTTGCCACTCTGGAAGCAGAACAACAACGGCTCGCGGACCGACGAGCCTGGCGGCCGGCGCGCGCCACGAGGGGATTCGCGCGCTCGCCACCTCCGATATCTCTAGTTGGGCCGACACGCTGCCGCGTCGGCCGGAGGGAAAGCGATGGGTAGGACACTCGCGGAGAAGGTCTGGGACGACCACGTCGTCCGGCGCGCCGAGGGCGAGCCCGACCTCCTCTTCATCGATCTGCACCTGCTGCACGAGGTGACCAGCCCCCAGGCCTTCGACGGTCTCCGCAAGAGCGGGCGCAAGGTGCGCCGGCTCGACCTGACCATCGCGACCGAGGACCACAACACCCCCACCCTCGACATCGACAAGCCCATCGCGGACCCGGTCTCCCGCGTCCAGCTGGAGACGCTGCGCGCGAACGCCGCCGAGTTCGGTGTGCGTCTGCACCCGCTGGGCGACGTCGAGCAGGGTGTCGTGCACGTCGTCGGACCGCAGCTGGGACTGACCCAGCCCGGTATGACGGTCGTCTGCGGTGACTCCCACACCTCGACGCACGGCGCCTTCGGCGGTCTGGCGTTCGGTATCGGCACCTCCCAGGTGGAGCACGTGCTGGCCACGCAGACCCTGCCGCTGGTCCGTCCCAAGACCATGGCGATCACGGTCGAGGGCGAGCTGGCCGAAGGGGTCACCGCCAAGGACCTGATCCTGGCGATCATCGCCAAGATCGGTACGGGCGGCGGCCAGGGCTACGTCCTGGAGTACCGGGGCCCCGCCATCGAGAAGCTCTCGATGGAGGCCCGCATGACCATCTGCAACATGTCGATCGAGGCCGGTGCCCGCGCGGGCATGATCGCCCCCGACGAGACCACCTTCGACTACCTCAAGGGCCGTCCCCACGCCCCCGAGGGCGAGGACTGGGACGCGGCCGTCGCGTACTGGAAGACGCTGAAGACGGACGAGGACGCCGAGTTCGACGCCGAGGTGATCATCGACGCTGCCTCTCTGTCGCCGTTCGTCACGTGGGGCACCAACCCCGGCCAGGGCGCGCCGCTTTCGGCCTCGGTCCCCGACCCGGCTTCGTACGAGGACGCTTCGGAGCGCCTCGCCGCCGAAAAGGCCCTGGAGTACATGGGGTTGGAGGCCGGCCAGCCGCTGAAGTCCATCACCGTGGACACCGTCTTCGTAGGTTCGTGCACCAACGGCCGCATCGAGGACCTGCGTGCCGCCGCCGAACTGGTCAAGGGCCGCAAAGTCGCCGACGGCGTACGGATGCTGGTCGTCCCCGGCTCCGCGCGGGTCGGTCTGCAGGCCGTCTCCGAGGGGCTGGACGTGGTCTTCAAGGAGGCCGGCGCCGAGTGGCGGCACGCGGGCTGCTCGATGTGTCTGGGCATGAACCCCGACCAGCTGGCCCCCGGTGAGCGCTCCGCGTCCACCTCCAACCGCAACTTCGAGGGCAGGCAGGGCAAGGGCGGCCGTACTCACCTGGTCTCGCCGCAGGTAGCCGCCGCGACGGCCGTCCTCGGCCACCTGGCGTCCCCCGCCGACCTGTCCGACGCCGACACCCCCGCGCCCGCTGGAGTCTGAACAGCCATGGAAGCATTCACCACGCACACCGGCCGGGCCGTCCCGCTGCGCCGCAGCAACGTCGACACCGACCAGATCATCCCCGCCCACTGGCTCAAGAAGGTGACCAGGGACGGCTTCGAGGACGGGCTGTTCGAGGCCTGGCGCAAGGACGAGACCTTCGTCCTCAACCAGCCCGAGCGCCAGGGCGCCACCGTCCTGGTCGCCGGCCCCGACTTCGGCACCGGCTCCTCCCGTGAGCACGCGGTGTGGGCGCTGCAGAACTACGGCTTCAAGGCTGTCATCTCCTCGCGCTTCGCCGACATCTTCCGCGGCAACTCGCTCAAGAACGGCCTGCTCACGGTCGTCCTGGAGCAGAAGATCGTGGACGCGCTGCAGCAGCTCACGGAGAACGACCCGCAGGCCGAGATCACGGTCGACCTCCAGGCCCGCGAGGTGCGCGCCGAGGGCATCACCGCCTCCTTCGAGCTGGACGAGAACTCCCGCTGGCGGCTGCTGAACGGGCTGGACGACATCTCCATCACCCTCCAGAACGAGGCCGACATCTCCGCGTACGAGGCCAAGCGGCCGTCGTACAAGCCGAGGACGCTGAAGGTCTGATCCGTCGGCCCGGACCCCCTTCGGGCGGGCCGCGCAAGACGGAATCCAGCCACCGCGACACCCCCAGGTACCCCCAATCGTGCACGGTTGGGGGTACCTCCATGTCCGGGTCCGGGGACCTTCGAAGTCATGTGCAGAAAGGTTTCAACTCCCCTAGTTACAAAGGTGATTGCCGGGGTACGCGCATCATGGTGTGGCATCGGTCCGGGGTGCTCCACGGGCCCCGGGGAGACGGCAGTTGCCCCCTGCGCAGGCGACAACTCGCCCCAGATGGCACAATCTGTGCATGGAACACGACGGCCAACTCGAGCTCTATGCGGCGGTCGCGGGCCAACTCAAGGAAGCGCACGCAAGAGTGCGCGCACTGCAAGTCCCGGAGGGCGTACGCATGGCGCTGACCCGGAAGCTGCTGGTCATTACGGCCGTGGCCAAGCACGATCTCGCCGACGCGGCAAGGCGTCTGGAGAGCTTCACGACGGACCTCGACGAGGGGCGAATGCCCGTAGAGGAACGCTGAAGGAACTCCATGACGGTCCGAGTTCGTTGCGGCACAAGGGTGATAAGCCCGTTTCGTGTTTGATTTGCGGTATATATCTGCCTAACGTGCGAAAAAGCTTGAACACTATCGTTCGGGCGATGTCTCCGAAGGGGAAGACGTGAACAAGGCGCAGCTCGTAGAAGCGATTGCGGACAAGGTCGGCGGGCGTCAGCAGGCCGCCGACGCGGTCGACGCTGTTCTGGACGCCATCGTCCGCGCGGTCGTCGGCGGGGACCGGGTGTCGGTCACCGGCTTCGGTTCGTTCGAGAAGGTCGACCGGCCGGCCCGTTACGCCCGCAACCCGCAGACGGGTGAGCGGGTTCGGGTCAAGAAGACCTCCGTGCCGCGGTTCCGCGCGGGCCAGGGCTTCAAGGACCTGGTGAGCGGCTCGAAGAAGCTTCCCCGTGGTGGCGAGGTCGCGGTCAAGAAGGCGCCCAAGGGCAGCCTGAGCGGTGGGGCTTCGGCGACGGTCAAGAAGGCGGCGGCGAAGAAGACCACCGCGAAGAAGACGACCGCCCGCAAGACCACGGCCGCCGCCAAGAAGACGACGGCCGCCGCGAAGAAGACCACGGCGAAGAAGACGACCGCCAAGAAGGCGCCCTCGAAGACGGCGGCGCAGAAGACGACCGCCAAGAAGACGACGGCCGCGGCGAAGAAGACCGCGGCGAAGAACGCCCCGGCCAAGAAGGCCACCGCGAAGAAGGCGCCGGCCAAGAAGTCGACGGCTCGCAAGACGACCGCGAAGAAGACCGCCGCGCGTCAGGCCTAGGCCGTCGGGTACTCACACACACGCGCCGGGCCGGGTTCCTGTGGGGAGCCCGGCCCGCGGCGTGTTCTGCGGGGGAGTTCCGAGCGCCTGCCTGCCGTGAGGGACTCGCGGGACGGCGCGCTCAGAACGTCTGCAGGGTGATCAAGGTGATGCGCAGGGCCTCGCCCTCGCCCTCCGTCTCGATGCGGACGCGCTGACCCGGGCGCAGAAGGCGCAGGGCGCCCGCGTCGAAGGCCGGGGTGTCGAAGGGGAGCGGGGTGCCGTCGTCGAGGAGGACCTGGCCGGTGCGGGTGGCGGGGTCGTAGGTGTACGCGGTGGCCTGCATGGCCGCAGCCTACTGGCCGGGGATCAGCAGGCGCGCGGCCGCGGCGGCCGTACGGGGACCGACGCCGAGGCCGAGGGCCGTGCGGAGGTCGTCGCCGGTGTCGACGTCCTGGCGCACGGAGTCCACCTCGGTGAGCGCGAGCTCCACGGCGCCGGAGTGGCGGTGGCGCCGACGGGAGTCGGGGCCGAAGACGGGGGAGAGGTCATGGCCGGGGGTCGCGGCGAGCAGGGTCGTACCGGTGCCGGCCGCGTCGGGGAGGAAAGCGCGGGGGAATTCGGCGGCCGCGTTCAGTACCCGGGTCAATTCCCCCGGTCGCAGGGCGGGGAGATCCGCGTTCAGGGCCGCCAGGGGCATTTGCGGGCGTACATCGCGTACGACGGCCACCGCATGCCGCAGAGCGCCGTTCAGGCCGCCCCGGGAGCCTTCGCGGGGATCCTCGGGGACGGTGCGGGCGCCCAGGGCCGCGAGCTCGCGCGCGGCCAGCGGGTCGTCCGTGACCACCACCACACCCCGGACCGCTGTCGCGGCCAGGGCCGCGGCCACCGTGTCCTGCGCGAAGGCGAGAGCCAGGCCGGGGCGCACCCCGTCGTCGGCGGTGTCCGCGAGCCTGCTCTTGGCCCGCGCCAGGGGCTTCAGGGGTACGACCAGGGTCCACTGCACGGGCGTTCCGTCCCTCTCTCGTCGCGGCCATTGTCACCTGGGGGCCATGGACGGCCGCAGGGCGGGGCGTACGGTGTTCTCGACAGACCGGCAGCCCGGGGCGACACTTGTGCGGCTCCGGGCCCCCGGAACAGGCCCTGGGAAGTCCTAGAGGAAGGTGTCCGCGTGCCCCGCCGGAGAATCGGCTTCTGGTACCGCCTCGCCGCGGTGATCGCCAAACCACCCCTGGTGGTGCTGATCAAGCGGGACTGGCGCGGAATGGAGAACATTCCGGCCGAGGGTGGATTTATCACTGCCGTGAACCACAATTCGCATGTAGATCCCTTTGCGTACGCCCATTATCAGTACAACAGCGGCCGGGTTCCGCGATTTCTCGCGAAGAGCGGTCTCTTCGGCAAGGGATTCATCGGCGCCGTGATGCGCGGCACCGGGCAGATTCCCGTCTATCGCGAGAGCACCGACGCGCTGAGCGCCTTCCGGGCCGCGATCGACGCCGTGGAGCGCGGCGAGTGCGTCGCCTTCTACCCCGAGGGCACCCTCACCCGCGACCCGGACGGCTGGCCCATGACCGGCAAGACCGGTGCCGCGCGGGTCGCCCTGCAGACCAGGTGCCCGGTGATCCCCGTCGCGCAGTGGGGCGCCAACGAACTCCTGCCGCCGTACGCCAGGAGACCGCACCTCCTGCCGCGCAAGACCCACCACGTCCTCGCGGGCCCGCCCGTCGACCTCTCGCGTTTCTACGGCCGGGAGATGAGCCCCGACCTGCTGAAGGACGCGACGGAGGTCATCATGGCCGCCATCACCCACCAGCTGGAGGAGATCCGCGGCGAGAAGGCCCCCGCGACGCCGTACGACCCCAAGCGGGAGCGGATCGAGCAGCGGCGCAGGAGTGCCCGCGCGGTCCTCGACAATGGGAAGCGGCAACAGCACAGCACGGTCCAGCGGGCCCAGGAACATCAGGAAGAGGGGCAGGGCAAGTGAGCAAGCCGGTCAAGGCGGCCGTCTTCGGCACCGGTTCGTGGGGCACGGCCTTCGGCATGGTGCTCGCCGACGCGGGATGCGACACCGTTCTGTGGGGACGGCGTCCGGAACTCGCGGACGCGGTCAACTCCACCCGGACCAACCCGGACTACCTTCCCGGCGTGGAGCTCCCGGAGAACCTGCGGGCCACCTCGGACGCCGCCGAGGCCGCCGCGGACGCCGACTTCACCGTCCTCGCCGTCCCCTCCCAGACCCTGCGCGCGAACCTTGCCGACTGGACCGGTCTGCTGGCCCCCGGCACCGTCCTCGTCTCGCTGATGAAAGGCGTCGAACTCGGTTCCGCCATGCGGATGAGCGAGGTGATCGAGGACGTGGCCAAGGTGGGCCAGGACCGCGTCGCCGTCGTCACCGGGCCCAACCTGGCCCGTGAGATCGCCTCCCGCATGCCGGCTGCCTCCGTGGTCGCCTGCACCGACGAGGCGGTCGCCCAGAAGCTCCAGGCCGCCTGCCACACGCCGTACTTCCGCCCGTACACCAACACCGACGTCGTCGGCTGCGAACTGGGCGGCGCGGTGAAGAACGTCATCGGTCTCGCCGTCGGCATCGCGGACGGCATGGGCCTCGGCGACAACGCCAAGGGATCGCTCATCACCCGCGGTCTCGCGGAGACGACCCGGCTCGGTCTCGCGATGGGCGCCGACCCGCTCACCTTCGCCGGACTCGCGGGTCTGGGCGACCTGGTGGCGACCTGTTCCTCGCCGCTCTCCCGCAACCACACCTTCGGCACCAACCTCGGCAGGGGCATGACCCTCCAGGAGACCATCGCGGTCACCAAGCAGACCGCCGAGGGCGTCAAGTCCTGCGAATCCGTACTGGACTTGGCCCGTCGGCACGGCGTCGACATGCCCATCACCGAGACGGTCGTCGACATCGTCCACGACGGCAAGCCGCCGGTCGTCGCCCTCAAGGAGATGATGTCGCGCAGCGCCAAGCCGGAGCGACGCTGAGCGAAAGCGACCGTTCGGGCACTGACTCGCGCCCTACCACCGGGTACTCTCGACGCGATATGAGCAGCGAGAACCTCCCCCAGAGCCCTGAGCAGCCGTCCCGCAAGCCGCGCGTGGCCGTCGTCTTCGGCGGCCGCAGCTCGGAACACGGGATCTCCGTGGTCACGGCCGGCGCCGTACTGCGTGCCATCGACCGGACGAAGTACGACGTCCTGCCGATCGGCATCACGCGGGACGGCCGTTGGGCGCTCACCGCCGACGAACCGGACCGGATGGCGATCACCGAACGCCGTACGCCGAGCGTCGAGGAACTCGCCGAGTCCCGGGAGGGCGGCGTGATCCTGCCCGTCGACCCCGCCAACCGCGAAGTCGTCTACAGCGAGCCCGGTTCGGTGCCCAAGGCCCTCGGCGAGGTCGACGTCGTCTTCCCCGTCCTGCACGGCCCCTACGGTGAGGACGGCACCCTCCAGGGACTCCTGGAACTCTCCGGTGTCCCGTACGTCGGCTCGGGTGTCCTCGCCTCGGCCGTCGGCCAGGACAAGGAGTACATGAAGCGGGTGTTCACCTCCTTCGGACTCAAGGTCGGTCCGTACGTGGTGATCCGGCCGCGCGAGTGGCAGCTCGACGAGGCCGCCGCCCGCAAGAAGATCATCGACCTCGCCGGTGAGCACGGCTGGCCCCTGTTCGTGAAGCCCGCCCGCGCGGGTTCCTCCATCGGCATCACCAAGGTCGACGACCTGGACGGCCTCGACGAGGCGATCGCCGAGGCCCAGCGCCACGATCCGAAGATCCTGGTCGAGGCGGCCCTGCGTGGCCGTGAGATCGAATGCGGCGTCCTGGAGTTCGAGGACGGTCCGCGCGCCTCCGTGCCCGCCGAGATCCCGCCGCCCGAGGCCCACGCGTACTACGACTTCGAGGCCAAGTACATCGACTCGACGCCCGGCCTCGTCCCGGCCCCGCTGACCCCGCAGGAGACGGCCGAGGTCCAGCGGCTCGCGGTCGACGCCTTCGAGGCGGCCTCCTGCGAGGGCCTGGTCCGCGCCGACTTCTTCCTCACGGAGGACGGCGACTTCGTCATCAACGAGATCAACACGCTCCCCGGCTTCACACCGATCTCGATGTACCCGGCGATGTGGAAGGCGAGCGGCATCGCATACCCGGAACTGGTGGACCGCCTGATCCAGGCCGCGCTGCACCGGCCGACAGGCCTGCGCTGAGAGCGACCCCGGCGAGGCCGAAGGCCCCACGGAGGGCGGGCGCGGGGAGCCGCGCGACCGGTCACGAACCGGCCCGCGGCCTCTCGACCGCCTCCTGAGGCACCCCTCAGGAGGCGACCCCCTCAGGTATCGCCTTCTTGATCGCGGGCGCCAGCCCCACCAGGATCGGCGACGTGTCCTCGGCGGCCCGCTCGGCCGCCACCGACACCTCCACGTACGCGGAACGATTGGCCGTGGTGAAGCGGTAGGCGCCACCGTCCCGCTTCTCCATCAGCCAGTCCACCCCGTCGACGGCCCCGGCCACCGCGTCGGCGTCCCGCCCCTCGGCCACCCCGGGGTCGACCATCTTGGGCGGCTGGGGCACCCCGCAGCGCAGTATGATCACCGCGTCGCCCCAGCCAGCCGTCAGCGAGGAGGCGGGCTGAGGATCCCGGCGGCCGAGACCGTCCACCTTCCGCGGCAGCACCTCGTCCAGGTTCCGGCACAGTTTCGTCGCGGCGGCCCCCGGGCTGGGAACCGCCGCCGAGCCGCTGTCGTCTGCTGAGGAGCAGCCCGCGACAACGATCAACGACACGGCCAGGACGGGCAGCCCGAGACGAGCGGGGCGCCGGTGACGGAACGGGTTCACCGGGCAAGGGTAGACGGGGGCTACAGGTGAACGACCGGGCAGGTCAGGGTGCGGGTGATCCCGTCCACTTGCTGGACCTTGGCGACCACCAGCCGGCCGAGGTCGTCGACGGTGTCGGCCTGGGCGCGCACGATGACGTCGTACGGGCCCGTCACGTCCTCGGCCTGGATCACCCCAGGGAGCTTGCTGATCGTGTCGGCGACGGTCGACGCTTTGCCGACCTCCGTCTGGATCAGGATGTACGCCTGTACCACGGAACCTCCAGGGCGGCCACGAGGATCATGTGGATCATGTCGGGAAAAGGAACGCCACGGTATCGCGTCGCCGAGCGCCAGGGGGAGACCCCTGGAGGCCGCGCCGCGCGCACCGGGGTGCGGCGGCGACGGAAGTTGACGGTCCACTCGACCGTACCGAGGACGACAACGGCCCGCGACCGGGCGCGAGTGACACTGGAAGCGGCACGAGAAGGGGCGATACGACGATGAAGGGCACCGTGGGAGAGCTGGGGGAGTTCGGGCTCATCAGGGAGCTCACCTCCCGGCTCACCACCACCCCGGCGGTCCGGGTCGGCCCCGGCGACGACGCCGCCGTGGTGGCGGCGCCGGACCGCAGGGTCGTGGCGAGCACCGACCTCCTCCTGGAGGGGCGGCACTTCCGGCGTGACTGGTCCACGGCGTACGACGTGGGGCGCAAGGCCGCCGCGCAGAACCTCGCGGACATCGCCGCCATGGGTGCCGTGCCCACCGCCCTGCTCCTCGGTCTGGTCGCGCCCGCCGAACTCCCGGTCACCTGGGCCACCGAGCTGATGGACGGCCTGCGCGACGAGTGCCAGGTGGCCGGCGCGGCCGTGGTCGGCGGTGACGTCGTCCGCGGCGACACGATCATGATCTCGATCACCGCCCTCGGTGATCTGCGCAACCACGAGCCCGTGACCAGGGGCGGGGCCCAGCCCGGTGACGTCGTCGCCGTCACCGGCTGGCTCGGCTGGTCCGCCGCCGGGCACGCGGTGCTCTCCCGGGGCTTCCGCTCGCCGCGCGCCTTCGTGGAGGCCCACCGGCGTCCCGAGCCGCCGTACCACGCGGGCCCGGCCGCCGCCGCCCTCGGCGCGACCGCGATGTGCGACGTCAGCGACGGGCTGATCGCGGACCTGGGGCACATCGCCGAGGCGAGCAAGTGCCGGATCGACGTCCGCTCCGGCGCCATCGATATCCCCACCCAGATGCACGACATCGGCCAGGCCGTCGGTGTCGACCCCCTCCAGTGGGTGCTCACCGGGGGTGAGGACCACGCGATCGTGGCCACCTTCCCGCAGGACGTGAAGCTGCCCGCGCGGTGGAAGGTGATCGGCGAGGTCCTCAACCCCTCCGCCCTGCCCCAGGTGACCGTCGACGGGGCGCCCTGGACCAGCAAGGGCGGCTGGGACCACTTCGGGGACATCGAGTCATGAGCTCGGCCATGAGTTCGGCCATGAACGCGGCGCCGCCGAGGGTCCTCACCGTGGCCGGGTCCGACTCCGGCGGCGGGGCCGGCATCCAGGCCGACTTGAAGACGATGCTCGCGCTCGGGGTGCACGGCATGAGTGTCGTCACCGCCGTCACCGCGCAGAACTCCCTCGGTGTGCAGGGCGCTTGGGAGCTGCCCGTGGCGGCGGTGCGCGCCCAGTACCGCAGCGTCGTCGACGACATCGGTGTCCAGGCCGTCAAGACCGGCATGCTCGCCTCCGCCGAACTCGTCGAGGCCGTCGCCGAGTTGCTGGCCGCCACCGACGCCCCGGTCGTCGTCGACCCGGTCGGCGTCTCCAAGCACGGCGACCCCCTCCTCGCCGCCTCCGCGCTGGACTCGGTACGGACGCGGCTGCTGCCGGTGGCCACCGTGGCGACGCCGAACCTCGACGAGGTGACCCAACTCACCGGTGTCCGGGTCGAGTCGGAGGCCGGGCTGCGCGAGGCGGCCGAGGCCGTGCTGGCGTACGGGCCGCGGTGGGCACTGATCAAGGGCGGCCATCTCCCGGGGGAAGCCGTCGATCTGCTCACCGACGGCTCCGAGGAGCACTGGCTCCGCGCCCCCAGGTACGACAACCGGCACACCCATGGCACGGGCTGCACCCTCGCCTCCGCGATCGCCGCACACCTCGCCGGGGGGCGGACCGTGCCGGACGCCGTCGCGGCGGCCAAGGAGTACGTCACGGGCGCGATCGCCGCCGGGTTCGCGCTCGGCGGGGGGATCGGGCCGGTGGACCACGGGTGGGCTCTCAGGCGGGGTACTCCGGCAGCTTGATGTTCGTCGCCGACTTCTCGGTGACGCGCTTGAAGAAGGCCGCCGACGGGCGGGAGGCGAGGAGCCGGTACATCCGGTCCCGGCTGCGGATCCGTCGCCCGGTGGGCGGCGCGAAGAACGGGCCCGCGTTCCCCGAGGTCTTCTGACACCCCTTGGCGAAGTCCCGGATCCGGCTCTCGTACGCGGCGAACGCCGTACGGTGCTCGCCACCCGCCAGGGCGAGTTCACCGGCCAGGACGTACGCGCCGACGATCGCCACCCCGGTGCCCGTGCCGCCCATCGTGGCGCCGTATCCCGCGTCGCCGAGCAGCGCCACCCGGCCCTCGGTGAGCCGGTCGACATGGATCTGGGCGATCGGGTCGAAGTACAGCTCGTCGGCCGCTTCCAGCGCCTTGAGGACGGACGGCCCCTGCCGGCCCGTACCCGCGAACCGCTCGGCGAGGATGCGCTTCTGCGCGGCGACGTCCTGACGGTCGTACGACAGCCGCTCGGAACGGAAGACCAGCAGGGCGACCGCGAGGTCCGGGTCGTCGCCGTAGTTGCCGAGGGCGATCGCCCGGCCGGACAGCCGCCGAGCACGAGTCCGACGAACGGGGCGGCCTCCTCGACCAGGTGCTCGCAGTGGTCGAGCACGAGCAGCGGCTCACGCTCCTCCAGGGCACCCAACAACCGCTCCCTGGCCTCCGCGACCGGGCTCCCCGGCCCGCGCGTGCCCTCGCGTACGGCGTTCGTGGGCACGGCGTCGTCAGGGAACAGCAAGAAGCCGGTCCACCTCAGGTGGACCGGCTCGATGCAGCGAACCAGCAGTGGCCGCGCGCTTAGCTGTGCGTCAGCGCGAGACCTTGCCGGCCTTGATGCACGAGGTGCAGGCGTTCACGCGCTTCGGCGTCCCGCCGACCACGGTACGGACGCGCTGGATGTTGGGGTTCCAGCGACGGGACGTACGGCGGTGCGAGTGCGAGATGTTGTTGCCGAAGCCCGGCCCCTTGCCGCAGACGTCGCAGTTGGCAGCCACGGGTCACTCCAAAGACTTCAGATGCACTTACGGATGATCCCGGCAGGCCGGGATCGAGATCGCAGGATCAGAGATCTGAGTGGCGTTGCCAGGGGGAATGGCCCGATGTGGATCGGGCAACCGGAGCAGCATACTACGACCGCGCCAGTACAACGAAACTACCATGGCCGCGCAGCAGCCCTGTCCCGCCCCCTTCCGGCGGACACCCCTCCAAGGTCTACTCTGCGTGCCAGTCCCAGCAGCTCAAGGAGGCGCAGGTGCCGCAGGTGCCGCAGACATTCTTCGATGCTCTCGCGGTGCGCACCTGGTGCGGACTCGCGCTGGCGGCGCTGGGACGCGCACGCGAGGAGATCGACGCCATCAACGTGTACCCGGTGGCCGACGGCGACACCGGGACCAACCTGTACCTGACGATGGAGTCGGCCGTGGCGGCGGTCGAGGCGGTGTTCGCGGGCCACGAGACGGCCGGCCGGCCGGCCGGAGCGGGGCAGCCCACGCTCGCCGAGGCCGCGCGGGCCATGGCGCACGGCGCGCTGATCGGCGCCCGGGGGAACTCCGGGACGATCCTCGCCCAGCTCCTGCGGGGCATGGCCCAGGTCCTCGCCGACGACGGTGGGGCGCCCCGCACCGACGGCCGGGGCCTGCGGCTCGCGCTGCGGCACGCCGCCGACTCCGCCCGTGACGCCGTGGCGCACCCCGTCGAGGGCACCGTCCTCACCGTCGCCTCCGCCGCCGCCGACGCGGCCGGTGACGCCGAGGACGACTGCGGGACCGTCGCCCGTGCCGCCTACGAGGGCGCGGGCAGGGCCCTCGCGGCGACCCCCGCCCAGCTGGCCGCCCTGGCTCGCGCCGGTGTCGTGGACGCGGGCGGACGGGGTCTGGTGGCGGTGCTGGCGGCGCTGGTGGAGACGTTCACGGGAGAGGCGCCGAGAGCGATGGCCGTTCCCGCCGTGCACGCGCGCGTGGCTGTCGCCGAAGCCGCGGCGGAGGTGTGCGAAGCGGACGACCGGCCCGAGACGGGCGGCCCGGCCTTCGAGGTGATCTACCTCCTGGAGGCGGACGACACGGCGGTGGCGCGCCTACGGCGGCGCCTGGACGAACTGGGGGACTCCCTCGTCGTGGTCGGCGGGGACGGACTGTGGAACGTCCATGTGCACGTCGACGACGCGGGGGCCGCCGTGGAGGCCGGGGTCGAGGCCGGGCGGCCGTACCGGATCCGGATCACCCACTTCGGGGCCGAGGACGCCCACATGACCGGCGAGGCCGCGAGGCAGCCGCGCGAGCGCGCCGGGCGGGCCGTCGTGGCCGTCGTGCCGGGGGAGGGGCTGGCCCGGCTCTACGCCGAGGCCGGCGCCACCACGGTGCTGGCCCGGCCCGGGGAGCCGCCCGCCAGCGGGGAGCTCGTGGAGGCCGTGCGGCGCGCCCACGCGCGCGAGGTGGTGCTGCTGCCCAACGACGCGGACCTGCGGCACACGGCGGCAGCCGCCGCCGAGCAGGCCCGCGCCGAGGGCGTCCGGGTCGCCCTCATCCCCACCCGCTCGGCCGTCCAGGGCATCGCCGCCCTCGCCGTCCACGAGCCCGAACGCCGTTTCGACGAGGACGTCGTCTCCATGACCTCCGCCGCGGGCGCCACCCGTTACGCCGAGGTCGTCATCGCCGAGCGCCAGTCCTGGACCATGGCGGGCATCTGCCAGGCCGGCGACGTCCTCGGTCTCGTCGACGGGGACGTCGCCGTCATCGGGTCGGATGTCACGGTGACCGCGGCGGCGGTGGTGGACCGGATGCTGGCGGCCGGTGGGGAGATGGTCACGCTGGTGCTGGGGGACGAGGCGCCGGCGGATGTGGTGGAGCGGGTGGAGGCCAGGGTGCGTGAGGGGTATCTGGCGGTGGACACGGTGGTGTATCGGGGTGGGCGGCAGGGGGCGTTGCTGCTGATCGGCGTGGAGTAGAAAGCTTTTCGCCCCCGCCGCCCCTACCCGTTCCGTCCCCAGGGGCTGCGCCCCTTCGACCCCGCCCGGTCGGTGGTCGACCGCGGCCGGTGGGGGTCTCGTGCAGTTCCCCGCGCCCCTTCAGGGGCGCTCCGTCGCCTCCAACAGCCGCCCCGCCTCCGCCCGTCGGGCGACCGCCGTCTCGTCGTCGCCGTCGGCGAACTCGGACAGCACACGCCGGGCCCGACCGGCAGCGGCTCCGGCCCGTCGAAGATCCGCCTCCAACCAGCCCGCCGCCAGTTCCGCGGCGGTACGCGCGTCGAGGAAGTCCGGCCCCAGGGAGTCGTACACCGACACCGCTCGCTCGACGAACCCCAGCGCCTCCTCGAAGACCGGCCCGAACGAGGCGAGTTCCGCGTCCTCGGCCACGGACCGGGCGAGGAGGTCGCCGAACTGGCGGTAGGTCTCGCCGAGCTCCGCGACGATCCGCCGCCGGTTCTCCTCGCCGGTCACGTCGGACAGGGCCGCCTCGCACCCCACCACCGCGTCCCCCATCAGCTCCCGGGCCTCGTCCAGGGTGGCGGGCCCCGCCCCCTCACGGTTCTCCCGCGCCGCGTACCACGCCCGCGCCCGCAGCGCGCGGACGTACCCGTGGACGTTGCCCAGTTCGCCCCAGAGGTCGACCGCGCGCGCGTACGCCCGGTCGGCGTCGGCGGGCAGCCCCGCGCGCGCGAGCGCCTCGGCGGCGAGATGGGCGAGCATGGCGTGGTCGCGCTGCTCGGGCCAGTGCCGGGCGATGTCGGCGGCCCGCAGCCACCGTTCCGCCGCCTCGCGGTGCTCGCCCAGCTCGGTGTGGCAGTCGCCGAGCCACCACAGGGTCTGCGCGACCGCCCCGTCCCCGTGGGTCTCGGCCGTGAGATCCGGGAGCGCCGACTCCAGTACCTCGGCCGCCTCCGCCCACCGCCCCAGCCGCAGCAGGAACCCGCCGAGCAGATGCCGGGCCCAGGTGCCGAGCGTCGGACCCTCGCCCGCCTCGTCGGCCCAGTGCGCCGCCTCCAGGGCGTGCTCGGCGGCCTCCTCGACCCGTTCCCCGGCGCCCAGCAGTTCCGCCAGCTGGAGGTGCAGCTGGGCGTGGCCCACCGGCTCCAGCTCCGTCCCGCCGTGCTCCAGGGCCGCGCGGGCCGCCCGCTCCGCGGTCTCCAGGTCTCCCAGGTGCTGCGCCACTCCGGCGAGCCGCGCCTCGTACTGCACCGCGAACCACGGCAGCCCGGCCGCCACATACCGTTCCGCGGCCTCCGCGAACAGCTCGGCGGCCGCCTCCGCGTCCCCGCCACGCGCGGCCAGCTCCCCGAGCATCCCCCGCGCCTCCGCGGCCCGCGAGGCCAGCCGTACGTCCTCCGCGCGGCGCGGCTCGACGAAATCCGCCAGCTCGCGCACGGCGTCCTCGGCCAGGGCCACCGCGTCGGCGTCCTCGATCTCGTGCATCCGCTGCACGAGTATTCGGGCCCTACCCACCAGCACGGACGCCGTCTGCCGCGCCCCCGTCCCGCCGGTCGACCAGAGGGCGAGGATCCGTTCGTACGGCTCCGCGATCAGGTCCATGGCGGCATCCGCGTGGCCCGTGAGGGCGTGGACGTTCGCCCCGCGCGCGCGTGCCGCCAGTGCCTCGCCGGGGTCGCCGGCCGCCTCGTACATGTCGGCGGCGCGTTCGAAGAGGGGGAGGCCCTCCGGACCGAGGCCGATCGCCTCGTGGTCGACTATTTCCGCGCGGTCCCAGGCGTCCAGCTCGGCGCCCTCGGTGTCGGCGGCACGCGCCACGGCGGCCCAGGCCTCGACGGAACCGGGATGCAGGGACGCGGAGAGTCGCCGTGCCTCGGCGAGGAGGGCGGGCAGGCCCTCGCCGGCCGCTGCGGTGTCCGCCTTCTCGACGGCGGCAGGCCGACGGGGCGCGGGCACCGGCACGGTGGTCCGCTTCGCGCGCACGCCCAGCGGCAGCCGGTCCAGCAGGGGAGGCTGGTCCATCCGCTCCCGGACATGGGTGCTGACGTACGCCGTGCCGTTGCGCGCGTCGAAGAGCGCGGCCAGCGAAAGGGCCTCCTCGCGCGCGTGGGAGGCCAGTTCGCCGGCGGTCCACGTACGGCCGGCGGGGCCGGGGACGGTCTGTTCGCCCAGCCCGCGCGCCGTGAGGCTGTCCATGAGCAGGGCCACCACGCTCATGAAGTCCAGCTTGCTGCGCGGGTCCCCGGAATCGGTGAAGTACGCCGGACGCTCGGCCAGCAGCTCCAGGCCGCGCGCCTCGTTGCCGGTCAGGGCACAGAACTCCACGTGGTCCGCGTACGCGCCCCGCATGCTCTCCATGGCCCGCACCAGCCGGAAACCCCGCAGATGGTGCGCCCGCGCCTCGTCGGCACGCCCCAGGCGCAGCAGCGGCTTCAGCGAGGACGCCAGAACGGTGTGCGGCTCGTGGGCACAGCTGTACTCGCCCTCCAGGACCGGCGCCCACAGCTCCAGCGCCTCGGCGTCCTCGCGCCGCCGCGCCCGCCACCAGCCCTGTCCGTGCAGTTCGCACGCGTGGCAGTCGGCCATCGTGTCCCGGTCGGCGGCCAGCCACGCCCCGTAGGCCCGCTCGGCCCGGTCCAGGTCGCCGATGTGCGCGGCCACACTGAACTCGGCGCTGCGCACGGCCCGCTCCGAGTGCCCGGCGAGCCGGTAGCGGTGCTCCATCTCGCCGAGCCACTTCTCGATGGAGGCCAGCGGGATGTGCGGCTGGTTCAGCATGCCGGCCGACATCCACTTGAACACCCAGTGCAGGGAGTGGATCTCGTACTCGTCGAAGTCCTCCGGCCGTTCGTCCCACATGCGCAGCAGACGCGCGAAGGGGACGAACATCTTGGCCTTCTCGGAGCTGTAGTTGTAGACCTTCAGCTGGTGCCCGAGCGCCTCGATCACGGCGAGCGGCACGTTCAGCTTCTCCGCCTCGGCGAGCAGCCGCTCCGCGCGCGCGTTGCGCGCGGGCCCCTCCGGCTGCTCATAGTTCTCCGCCATGGCCCGACGGAGCTCGTCGAAGTCCATGGAGTCCATCGAATCCACGACGTCACTCATCGGCGACCGCCCTCCCCGTGGCCCGGACCGGATCCGTGGCCCGGACCGGAACCCGGATCGGTGTGCGTGGCCCACTCCAGCAGGCCGATGAAGGCGCGGTTCAGGAGCGCCGAGTCCGCGGGCCTGAGCGGGCGCTGGGCCATCAGCAGGGCCTGCCCGTACAGGGACTCCGTGGCCGTGCCGATCAGCTCCCGGTCGGTCAGGGAACTGATCCGTCGGATCAGCGGGTTGAGATGGTTGAGCACCAGCCGCGCGCGCGGGGCGCTGCCCCGCAGCGAACCGAGGATGCCCGCCCACAGATCGTCGGCCTGCTCCTCCGCCTCCGCACGGGCCTGCTCGTGCCGGGAGGAGCGGTCGTCCAGGTGCAGCGCGGGGACCGACAGCGGATGGAACGCCCGCAGCACCACGTCGCAGCCCAGGGGGTCGAGCTTCGCCCGTGCGGCCGACAGGAAGCCCGCCAGCGCCAGCTCCTCGTCCGGGTCCAGCACGTCCAGGTGCGCGGTCACCGTGTCGGCGTCCAGTTCGGCGACCACCGTCCCTGGACGCACCGACGGCAGCGCCTCGACCAGCTCGCTGTCGTACGTGTAGCCGCCGTTGACCACCCCGACGCCCTGCGCGGACGCGATCGGCGCCACCTGCCGGTACTCCTCGACCGTCCGCGTGAAGTGCACCACCGGGTGCCGCTGCGCGAACTCCTCCAGGGACAGCCGTCCGTCGGTCGTCTCGAAGGGGAGCCACGGCAGCATCGTGCGCAGCATCTCCCTGTCGTGCCGCGCCAGCGACTTCACGCCCAGGTAGTGCACCGAGAGGAACGCCGCCAGCCGCTCCGGATCGCCCGCGGCGAGCCCCGTGAGCCAGCTCCGGATCCGCTCGCCGAGCGCCTCCCGCACGGCGGCCAGCGTCTCGTCCTCGTACAGCGACTCCCGCGACGCCGTGGGCCGCAGGCTGTCGGTGTCGAGGACGCAGCGCACGAAGAACGCCCAGTCCGGCAGCAGCTGTTCGGCCCGCTCGGTGAGCAGCATGCCCTTCAGATGCACCCGGTGACTCGCCCGCTGGGCCGGGCTGACCGCGGTCGGCACGACGTACGCGACGCCCCGGATGCCGGCCAGCGGTACGTCCAGCTCAATCGAGTCCAGCGGCGTGAACCCGAACAGGTCGTGACAGTGGCGGGCCAGGGCCACCCGTCGGCCGGCGGGGGAGGGGTACGCCCGGTCCCAGGGCGCCGGCAGATCGGTGACCGCCTCCTCGCCCACCCGGACGTCGTACGGCAGCAGTGATCCGAAGTCCCGCGCCAGCGTCAGCACGCGCGCGGGGGAGAGCCATTCGGCCGCCCCGGGCCGCGCGACCAGGTGCACGGTCGTGCCCGGCTCCGGGCGCGCCTCGTCGGGCAGCGTCCGCACGGTGTACGAGCCGTCGTCGGCCGCCGTCCACTCCACGGGCGACGCGTCCGGGGTACGGGCGCTGCGGCTGACCACACGGATGCGCTCGGCGACCACGAAGCAGGCGAGCAGCCCGATGCCGAACTGCCCCAGGAAGTCCGAGCGGACCTCCTGGATGCCCCCGTCGTCGCGCTTGGAACTGCGGCCGATGGTGGCGAGCAGGTCGTGCACATCGGCCTCGGTGAGCCCGATGCCCGAGTCCTCGACCCGCAGTGTGCCGTTCTCGGCGAACAGCCGTACCCGGGCCGGAGCGTCGGGCTGCTCGGCGCGGCGCGCGGTGATCGCGTCCACCGCGTTCTGCAGCAGCTCGCGCAGATAGACCTTCGGACTGGAGTACAGGTGGTGCGAGAGCAGATCCACCAGGCCACGCAGATCGACCTGGAACGTATGAGGCGACTGAGGTGCCTGAGGAGACTGGGGTGCCTGGGATGACTGTGAGGTCATTGAATCCATCGTCGCAGCGCCGGTGGGAGGGGATTCTGGCGACGGCGGCGGGGTCGGGCGGTCCCGTCGGACGGTGACCGCGGACGGAGGCGGCAGGGCCCGACTGCTGGGCCCGGGAGTGCGTCATCCTAGGCGCGAACGACCCGCCTGACCAGCGGATTTCAAGGACGTATACGGGATTGTCAGTGGCGTGGTGTGCAATGGATCTCGTGTCCGCGCTCGAAGAACCGCTCAAGAACACGCTCGGCGCCGCCACCGCCAAGGTGATGGCCGAGCACCTCGGCCTGCACACCGTCGGCGATCTGCTGCACCACTATCCCCGTAGATACGAGGAGCGCGGCCAGCTCACCCACCTCGCCGACCTGCCGATGGACGAGCACGTCACGGTGGTCGCCCAGGTCGCCGACGCCCGCCTGCACACCTTCGCCTCCGCCAAGGCCCCCCGGGGCAAGGGCCAGCGCCTCGAAGTCACCATCACCGACGGCAGCGGCCGCCTCCAGCTCGTCTTCTTCGGCAACGGCGTGCACAAACCCCACAAGGACCTCCTCCCCGGCACCCGTGCCCTCTTCGCGGGCAAGGTCTCCGTCTTCAACCGCCGCCTCCAACTGGCCCACCCGGCCTACGAGCTGCTGCGCGGCGACGACGACCCGGAGACCGTCGACTCCTGGGCCGGCGCCCTCATCCCGATCTACCCGGCCACCGCCAAGCTGGAGTCCTGGAAGATCGCCAAGGCGGTCCAGACCGTCCTCCCGAGCGCCCAGGAAGCCGTCGACCCCCTCCCCGACTCCCTGCGCGAGGGCCGGGGCCTGGCCGCACTCCCCGAAGCCCTCCTGAAGATCCACCGCCCGCACACCAAGGCCGACATCGAGTCGGCCCGGGACCGCCTCAAATGGGACGAGGCCTTCGTCCTCCAGGTCGCCCTCGCCCGCCGCCGCCACGCCGACGCCCAACTCCCCGCCGTGGCCCGCCGCCCCGCCCCCGAAGGCCTCCTCACCGCCTTCGACGCCCGCCTCCCCTTCACCCTCACCGACGGCCAGCGGAAGGTCTCCCAGGAGATCTTCGACGACCTGGCCACCGAGCACCCGATGCACCGGCTGCTCCAGGGCGAGGTGGGCTCGGGCAAGGCCCAGCCTCTCGACTCGCTGGTGCTCACCCCTTCCGGGTTCCGTCGTCTGGGCGATGTGACGACGGGCGACGAGATCGTCGTGCCGGACGGAGAGATCGCGCTGATCGACGGTGTCTTTCCCCAGGGAGAACGCGATGTCTGGCGCCTGGTCCTGTCCGACGGAAGCTCCGTCGAGTGCGACGACGAGCATCTCTGGATCGTCGGCACGAGGAGCGGGTGGCACCGGGGCCGGGCGCCCGAGGTCATGACGACTCGGGAGATCCGACGGGACACCTTCGAAGCCGACGGATCTTCGAAGTGGTATCTCCCGACAGCGACTCCGGTCGATCTCGGGGGCGACTTCGGGCTGCCTCTCGATCCCTACCTGCTCGGCGTTCTCCTGGGAGCCGGTTCGTTCGGGCAGGACCTGCGTCTGTCCATGACCGACGACGAGACCAGGGACGCGGCGGCGGCGACCCTGGCCCCTGAATGCCGGCTGGTCCCGGTGGAGGGATCCCGAGGCGACCACACGATCGAGCCGACCCACCTCGCGGGCGGCGTTCGCAACCCGGTGATCCAAGCCTTGCGGGACCAGAACCTCTGGGGCGTGGCGTCGCACGACACCTTCGTCCCCGACGTGTTCAAGAACACGTCGATCAAGAACCGACTCGCACTGCTCCAAGGACTCATGGACACCGGGGGCACCGTCCCCACGGACGGCCTCGGCGCCTCGTTCCGCTCGGTCTCCCGCAGCCTCGCGGAGGACGTCGCCTGGTTGGCGCGCTCGCTGGGAGGCCGCGCCAGGATTCTGCCGACGCGGGAGGCCTTCGACGTCTCGGTGGCCCTGCCCGACCGGTACGCACCCTTCAGGTCGGCGCGCAAGGCCGAACAGGTGCGTCCCCAGCCGGAACACGCCACCTTTCGGCGGGGGATCCGGGCGGTCGAGCACGTGGGACGGAAACCGGTCCAGTGCATCAGCGTCGCCCACCCGAGCCATGCCTACGTCACCGACAACTTCACGGTCACCCACAACACCATGGTCGCCCTGCGCGCCATGCTCGCCGTCGTCGACGCGGGTGGCCAGGCGGCCATGCTCGCGCCCACCGAGGTGCTCGCCCAGCAGCACCACCGGTCGGTGACCGAGATGATGGGGGAGCTGGCCGAGGGCGGGATGCTGGGCGGCGCCGAGCACGCCACCAAGGTCGTGCTGCTCACCGGGTCCATGGGCGCCGCCGGCCGTCGGCAGGCGCTGCTGGACCTGGTCACCGGCGAGGCCGGGATCGTCATCGGCACGCACGCGCTGATCGAGGACAAGGTCCAGTTCCACGACCTGGGCCTGGTCGTCGTGGACGAGCAGCACCGCTTCGGCGTCGAACAGCGCGACGCCCTGCGCGGCAAGGGCAAACAGCCGCCCCACCTCCTCGTCATGACGGCCACGCCCATCCCGCGCACGGTGGCCATGACCGTCTTCGGCGACCTGGAGACCTCGGTCCTGGACCAGCTCCCCGCCGGCCGCTCACCCATCGCCAGCCATGTCGTCCCGGCCGCCGACAAGCCCCACTTCCTCGCCCGCGCCTGGGAACGCGTCCGGGAGGAGGTGGCGAACGGCCACCAGGCGTATGTGGTCTGCCCCCGCATCGGGGACGACGTCGACGAACCCGGCGACCCCAAGAAGACCGGCAAGAAGTCCCCGGAGGACGAGGCCGAGAAGCGCCCGCCCCTCGCCGTCCTCGACGTCGCCGACCAGCTCGCCAAGGGCCCCCTGCAGGGCCTGCGGGTGGAAGTCCTGCACGGCAGGATGCACCCCGACGACAAGGACGCGGTCATGCGCCGCTTCGCCGCGGGCGAGACCCAGGTCCTGGTCGCCACCACGGTCATCGAGGTCGGCGTGAACGTCCCGAACGCCACCGCCATGGTGATCATGGACGCCGACCGCTTCGGCGTCTCCCAGCTCCACCAGCTCCGCGGCCGGGTGGGGCGGGGATCCGCCGCCGGGCTCTGCCTCCTGGTCACCGAGATGCCGGAGGCCAGCGCCGCACGCCAGCGCCTGGGCGCCGTCGCCTCCACCCTCGACGGCTTCGAGCTCTCCCGCATCGACCTCGAACAACGCCGCGAGGGCGATGTCCTCGGCCAGGCCCAGTCCGGCGCCCGCACCAGCCTCCGCATGCTGACCGTCATCGACGACGAGGAGATCATCGCGGAGGCGAGGGAGGAGGCGGCGCGGGTGGTCGCGGCCGACCCGGACCTGGAGCGCCTCCCGGCGCTACGGACAGCCCTGGACGCCCTCCTGGACGAGGAGAGGGAACAGTACTTGGACAAGGGCTGACAGGGCAGCCCGTCAAACAAGGTGCGCGGGAACCGCGTGGGCGACCCCGACCGAGGGGCGGGCTCCCGCGGCCCTCACGCACCCCCACCCCCGGACTGCCAGACTGGGCCCGTGACCACGCCCTCGAACAAGGACCCACGATGACTCGCGTGATCGCCGGCGCGGCCGGCGGACGCCGCCTGACCGTCCCGCCGGGGACCGGAACGCGGCCCACCTCCGACCGCGCACGCGAAGGCCTCTTCTCCACCTGGCAGTCCCTCCTCGGCGGGCCCCTGGACGGCGAACGGGTACTGGACCTGTACGCCGGTTCGGGCGCCGTCGGTCTGGAGGCCCTCTCCAGAGGCGCCGGCCACACCCTCCTCGTCGAGGCCGACGCGCGAGCGGCCCGCACGGTCCGCGACAACGTCAGATCGCTCGGCCTGCCCGGCGCCGAGGTGAGATCGGGCAAAGCGGAGCAGATCATCCAGGGCCCGCCGCCGGACGAGCCGTACGACCTCGTTTTCCTGGACCCCCCGTACGCCGTCTCGGACGACGATCTTCGGGAGATCCTGCTCACACTCCTTACCGGGGGCTGGCTCGGCGACGAAGCCCTCGTCACCGTGGAGCGCAGCACCAGAGGCGGTGAATTCGCCTGGCCGACCGGTTTCGACGCCATCAGGGCCCGTCGCTACGGCGAGGGAACGTTTTGGTACGGTCGCGCCGCCTCTACGTGCGAAGACGCACGATGACCGGACCGGAGAGCGAGGGATCCCAAGTGCGCCGCGCCGTCTGTCCCGGGTCGTTCGACCCCATCACCAACGGACACCTCGACATCATTGGCCGCGCCTCCAAGTTGTACGACGAGGTCTATGTCGCGGTGATGATCAACAAGTCGAAGAAGGGCCTCTTCGAGGTCGACGAGCGGATCGAGCTGATCCGCCAGGTCACCGCCGAGTACGCGAACGTACGGGTGGAGGCCTTCCACGGACTGCTCGTCGACTTCTGCAAGCAGCGCGACATCCCGGCGATCGTCAAGGGCCTGCGCGCGGTCAGCGACTTCGACTACGAGCTGCAGATGGCCCAGATGAACATCGGCCTGTCGGGCGTGGAGACCCTCTTCGTCCCCACCAACCCCACCTACAGCTTCCTGTCGTCCTCCCTGGTCAAGGAAGTCGCGACCTGGGGCGGCGATGTCTCCCACCTGGTGCCCCCACTGGTCCTCGAAGCGCTGGCCGAGCGACTGAAGCGGGACTGAGCGGACGAACGTCCCCCGCTGGCCGTACAGTCGACCCGACCGTCTCCAACACAGCTGTAGAGAGTGGCGAGCACACGGTGGACCACACGGTGGACGTGCAGAAGAAGCTCGACGAGATCGTCTCGGTGGTCTCGGGCGCCCGATCCATGCCCATGTCGGCCTCGTGCGTGGTCAACCGCGCCGAACTGCTCTCCCTGCTCGACGAGCTGCGCGCGGCCCTGCCCGACTCCCTCGCCCAGGCGCGGGAGCTGATCGGCGACCGCGACCACATGGTGGAGCGGGCCCGTCAGGAGGCCGAGCGGATCATCGAGAACGCGCACGCCGAGCGCGGCTCCCTGATCTCCGACACCGAGGTCGCCCGCCGCTCCCAGAACGAGGCCGACCGCATCCTCGGCGAGGCCCGACAGGAGGCCGAGGAGGTCCGCGCCGAGGCCGACGACTACGTCGACTCCAAGCTCGCCAACTTCGAGGTCGTCCTCACCAAGACCCTCGGCTCGGTCGGCCGGGGCCGCGAGAAGCTCCTCGGCACTGGACCTGGCGTCGACGAGCAGGGCTACGAGGACGAGGACGCTCCCGAGCGCAGTCACGACCCCGAGACCCTGCGCCGCGACGCCGACGCCTACGTGGACGCCAAGCTGGGCGCCTTCGAGGCGGTCCTCGCCAAGACCCTGGAGGCCGTCGGGCGCGGCCGCCAGAAGCTCCACGGCCGCATCGCCACCGACGACCTCGGCGCCCTCGCCCTGAACGACGACGGCACCTCCCCCCGGCCCACCAGCGACGCCGACTACCTGGCCGACCTGGCCGCCCTCTCGGACACCCCCGCCCGGCAGTCCCCGTCCGCACCGGAGCAGCAGTCGTATCGCCAGCAGCAGGACTCCTACGCGGCGACGGCCTACCAGCAGGACCCGTACGGCTACCAGCAGCAGTACGCCGCCCAGCCCCAGCAGGCCGCCGATCCCTACGGCTACCAGCAGGCCGACCCGTACGCGGCCGGCTACCCGCAGCAGCCGGCGTACGACCCGAACCAGGGACACGCGGACCCGCAGGGACACCAGGACCAGCAGGGGCACCAGGGGTACGCGCAGCCGCAGGCGAACACGCTCGACGAGACCAGCCTCTTCGACACCACCATGATCACGGCGGAGCAGTTGCGCCGCTACGAGCAGGGTCGCTGACAGCGGATTGGGCCGAGAGCGAAAGGTCCAGTATCCTGGCTCTTCGGTCGCGTGTACGTCCGCGATCAACGCTGCCCGGGAACATCGAAGGGCGGCGTCCTCAAGCTTCGAGATCGAAAGCAGGAATGGCCCTGAACGCCCGCCTCGACCACCGCAACCCTCTCGTGTTCGACACACACGAGTTGGGGCGGCGTCCTGGCGCGCAGCAGCGCCTGACCCGTGAGATCGACGCTCCCAAGGATCTCGGGATCCAGGGAGTGATCGGAGTGCCGGAAGGCGCCCCGGTGGAGCTCGGGCTCCGTCTGGAGTCGGTCATGGAAGGTGTGCTTGTCACAGGCACCGCCCGTGCACGGGCCAAGGGGGAGTGCGTAAGGTGTCTGGAGCCGCTTGAGCTGGAGCTCGAAGCGGACTTCCAGGAGATGTTCTCGTACCCTGACGCCGACGACCGGGGCCGCCCCAAGGCGGAACCGGCCGACGACGCCGAGGAAGACGAGGACAGGCTCTTCATCGAGGACGGCCTGTTCGACCTCGAACCCGTGCTGCGTGATGCGGTGGTGCTCGCACTGCCGATGCAGCCGGTGTGCCAGGACGACTGCCCCGGCCTGTGCTCCGAGTGTGGAGCCAGGCTCGCGGACGACCCGGACCACCACCACGACGCCGTCGACATCCGTTGGGCGGCACTGCAGGGACTCGCCGGTTCACTCGAAGACGGCGAGAAGGACGAGATGAGCGGCGCCGAAGCCGGTGTCGACGAGAAGCAGGAGAAGTAGCCGTGGCTGTTCCGAAGCGGAAGATGTCGCGCAGCAACACGCGCCACCGCCGGTCGCAGTGGAAGGCTGCGGTCCCCACCCTGGTTGCGTGCGAGCGCTGCCACGAGCCCAAGCTGCAGCACATCGCGTGCCCGTCTTGCGGCACTTACAACAAGCGCCAGGTCCTCGAGGTCTGAGCGGCTGGTGAGAGGCTCTATGTCTGACGCCAAGGCGGAGACCAACGCCAAGAAAAAGGCGGAGAACACAGCCTCGTCCCACACGCTTCTGGAAGGGCGGCTCGGCTATCAGCTCGAGTCCGCCCTTCTGGTGCGTGCGCTGACCCACCGTTCGTACGCGTACGAGAACGGCGGCCTGCCCACCAACGAGCGTCTGGAGTTCCTCGGGGACTCCGTCCTCGGTCTCGTGGTCACGGACACGCTGTACCGCACCCACCCCGACCTGCCCGAAGGCCAACTGGCCAAGCTGCGGGCCGCGGTGGTCAACTCTCGTGCGCTGGCGGAGGTGGGCCGCGGGCTCGACCTCGGCTCCTTCATCCGGCTCGGCCGCGGTGAAGAGGGCACAGGTGGCCGGGACAAGGCATCCATCCTCGCCGACACCCTCGAAGCGGTGATCGGTGCGGTCTATCTCGACCAGGGGCTCGACTCCGCGGCGGAGCTGGTGCACCGCCTGTTCGACCCGCTGATCGAGAAGTCCTCGAACCTCGGAGCCGGCCTGGACTGGAAGACCAGTCTCCAGGAGCTCACCGCGACCGAAGGACTCGGCGTGCCCGAGTACCTGGTCACGGAGACCGGCCCCGACCACGAGAAGACCTTCACCGCTGCCGCCCGCGTCGGAGGCGTCTCGTACGGCACCGGCACCGGCCGCAGCAAGAAGGAAGCGGAGCAGCAGGCGGCCGAGTCCGCCTGGCGCGCGATCCGCTCCGCGGCGGACGAGCGGGCGAAGGCGGCGGCCGAGGCCGCGGCCTCGGCCGCCGACACCGCGGACACACCTTCGGACACCGCCCCGGCCTGACGCCGAGGGCAGCCGCCCCCGGTCCCCCGCGAGGGGATCCGGGGGCGGTGCTGGTCCGTGGGGGCGTGCGGGTCGTCGGCGGTCGCACCACTCACCCGCAGCCGGCCTACGACGTCACCCACCCGCTCTCTCCGGAGGAGACCTGTGCCCGAACTTCCCGAGGTCGAGGTCGTCCGGCGCGGACTGGAGCGCTGGGTGGCTCATCGGACGGTCGCCGAGGTCGAGGTGCTCCACCCCCGGGCGATCCGTCGGCACCTGGCCGGTCCGGAGGACTTCGCGCACCGGCTCAAGGGTCACCGCATCGGCGAGCCCAGCCGGCGCGGGAAGTACCTGTGGCTGCCGGTGGAGGACACCGGGATCGCCGTTCTCGCGCACCTCGGTATGAGCGGCCAACTGCTCGTGCAGCCGCACGACGCGGCCGACGAGAAGCACCTCAGGATCCGGGTCCGCTTCGCGGACGACCTCGCCACCGAACTGCGCTTCGTCGACCAACGCACCTTCGGCGGACTGTCGTTGCACGACACCACCCCCGACGGTCTGCCGGACGTCATCGCGCACATCGCCCGTGACCCCCTCGACCCGCAGTTCGACGCCGAGGCCTTCCACCAGGCGCTGCGGCGGAAGCGTACGACGATCAAACGGGCCCTGCTGGACCAGTCGTTGATCAGCGGGGTCGGCAACATCTACGCGGACGAGGCGCTCTGGCGGGCGAGGATCCACTACGAGCGCCCCACGGCCGGTTTCACCCGCCCCCGCACCACCGAACTCCTGGGCCACGTACGGGACGTGATGAACGCGGCCCTCGCGGTGGGCGGCACGAGCTTCGACAGCCTCTACGTCAACGTGAACGGTGAGTCGGGGTACTTCGACCGGTCGCTGGACGCGTACGGCCGTGAGGGGCTGCCCTGCCGCCGCTGTGCCACGCCCATGCGGCGGCGGCCCTGGATGAACCGGTCCAGCTACTTCTGCCCGACGTGTCAGCGGGCGCCGCGCGTCGCGTCGTAGCGCTCGCGGGATCGGAGCACCTCCTCCATGCGGTCCTCCACACAGGCGATGAGGGCCAGCAGGCGCTCGGAGACCTCGCGCCCGAGCGGGGTGAGGGTGTAGTCGACGCGGGGCGGGTTGGTGGGCCGCGCGTCGCGGTGGACGAGACCGTCGCGCTCCAGGGCGTGCAGGGTCTGGGAGAGCATCTTCTCGCTGACGCCGTCCACGCGGCGGCGCAGCTCGTTGAAGCGGAGCGATCCCTCGTGCAGCGCGCCCATGGTGAGCACGCCCCAGCGGCCCGTGACGTGCTCCAGCGTGCCTCGTGAGGGACAGTTCCTGGCGAACACGTCGAAGGCCAGCTCGTCGACGTCCAAGGCGTCCGCACCCGTGACGGCGTCCGCGGGCGTCACGCCGGTCTGCACGGCAGATTCCATGCGATCGAGGATACTCCCGCACAGCGCTAGCCAGAAGATTGCACTAACTGCTGGTTAGCGTGAGTTATGGGCGAACGAATGGGTGCTCGAGCGCGCGAGCTGTGCGGGGGCTGGGTGCCCTCGGCCTCGCCTCGGAAGGGTTTTAGTAGCCGAAGAAGTGACGCTCTGGGTCTCCGACCTGCGGCCAGATATCCGATCAACGCTGTGACCTGCTGCTGAGCTGTCGGCGGCTGTCATCGTTGGTCATTGTTGAGCACCTTTGGACGGCCCAGAGACGGCCCAGGATTGGGCTGGACTGTCAGCTGATGCGACCGCACCCCACGCTGCGGTGACACACCCCTCTCCATGTCCCATCTCTGGCCTTCGTAATCCGCCAGGAGGCACGGCCACATCGGAACGGCATCCGGCGGGTAGCTTCCCAAGTAGACGGCGGCTGCGCGACGAGCGCTGTGCACGCTCGTTGTTGTCCGTGGTGCATGGGTCGGGCACGCCAGGGCGCAAGGGGGGAGGGTCCAGTGTCAGACACGACCGATTGGCTTGCTGCTGCCGGTGGCATTGTGGGGGCTATTGGTGGTCCTGCCGGACTTTGGGCTGCATGGAATCAGTACCAGGTCAGCCGTCGTCGCAGGTATGGGCCTCCTCCGCAGCTTCTCGACCTCATCAGCCAAGTGTGCGACGTGGCCTGCGCCGCTGAGTTTGCCTATCAAAAACAGGAGTGGTTCAACCGCTTCGATCTGGCGTCCACCATTTACCGTATCGAGGAGCTGACTTACCTGGTGGAGGACTACAAGCTACGTCGCTTGCTCAGGAGGCTTGCAGGAAACGCTGAACTAATGTTGCGCTCTGTGATAGTTGAGACCGACTCGGCAGAGCAGCGAGCCATAGTTGCTTCGAGGCAGGCACACCATGCCGCAAGAGCCATGAGGTGCGGGGAGGACGTTCTCAAGGCTCTGCGACCTCGGCTTGGACTGTGAGAAGTGAAGGGCCGGGTCGTTGACCTGCGGCCGCGTAATCGATCAACGCTGCGACCTGTGAGTTAGCTGTCGGTGGTTGTCAGCGTTGGTGGTCGTTGAGCACCCCCGCACGGCCCAGAGACGGCCCGAGCGGGGGTGTCGTGCGTTGCACCTCGATGCGAACTACGGGCCGGACGGTCTGTGAGGTCTCCAGCCCTGTTCCAAAGGGTTGCCAGGGTTCTTGGCCGTCACCTTCGGTCGGGGCGGTTGCTGTACTTCGCTGCTGTACCGCCACAAGCCACCAGCAGCCCAACTACCGCCACAGCGTCAGCGCACGCACTGGCGATTTGCCTAACCGGAGCACAGACAATCAGCACTAGAACGATCACGGCAACCATGCGCGGTCGCGGCATCGGGTTTGACAGCTCCCACGGGGCAACAGTCACACTCACGTTGAGCCTCCAAGGCTTCGCGCCCGCCTCGCCGCACACGCCTAGGAACCTGTTCGGCGGGGTGGGCATCCGCTTCAATGCCCAGGACCGTAGCAATGGACAAGCCACGTGCGAGACTCCACCAACGCACGATCGGTCACACTGCGTGTTGACAATTGTCACCATCATCACCCTATGCAGCTGGTGATGGTGACAATTGTCCTCATCGGCGGTCAAGTCAGGTGACCTAAGACCTCTGAGCAGGCACGTTCTCGACTCGTTCCACACGCGTCGCCGTTAGCCTTCGCCTGCCGTAGCCCTGCGTACCTGGCTGGTTCCTATCGACGTCGGCGGAGTCCCAAGAGGAGCGTCAAGGGATGCCCTCAGTAGCCGAAGTCCTGCGTCCACCACGGTCCGCCGTCGCCCAGGTGGACGCCGACTCCCAGGGTCTTGAAGTCGCAGTTCAGGATGTTCGCCCGGTGACCGGGGCTGTTCATCCAGGCCTCCATGACCGCTTCGGCGGTCGCCTGGCCGCGGGCGATGTTCTCGCCGCCGAGGCCGGTGATGCCGAGGGCGGCCGCCCGGTCCCACGGGTCGGAGCCGTCGGGGTCGGTGTGGTCGAAGAAGCCGCGCAGGGCCATGTCCTCGCTGAACGCCTCGGCCAGCTTCGCCAGGTCGCTGTTGGCCGCGACCGGCTGGCAGCCCGCCTTGGCCCGCTCCTCGTTGACCAGCAGGAGGACCGCGGCCTCGGCCTGGGTCGCGGAGGAGAGGTCCGCCGGGGAAGTGGTGTCCTTCTCCTTCTCCTTCCCCTTCTCCTGCGCCTTGGGGGGCTTCTCGGACGGCGTCTTGGTCTTCTGCGAACCGGAGCCCTTGTCCGCCTCTTCGGCGGGCTTCTCCTCGGCCGGGGGCGTCGAGGGGGCCGGGGTGTTCGACGGGGAGGCCTCGCGGCTGGTGGACTCGTCCTCGCGCTGTTCCTGCGCGGCGCCGTCCGTACCGCCCTGCTGGGCCGCCGCACCCGTCGGCGAGCCGGCGGGCACCACCGTCTCGTTGGCGTTGCCACCACTGACCGTGTACTGGTCGCCGCCCGGCAGTACGCCGGTGGCCACCGCGACGGTGCCGAGGGCGACGGCGGCGGAGACACCGAGGAGACCGGTCTTCACAGGCGTCACGGTCTTCTTCTTGCGGCGGCGCGACCCGCCTGCCCGCGAGGCGGCCTGGGCGTCGGCCTCCAGGAACGCCGCGAACCCGTACAGGTTCTCCGGACCGTAGTGCGGCTCCTCGGGAACCAAGCCCCTGTCAGTGACCCCGGCGGCGCGGCCCCCCCTGGCGGCGCGGCCGGCGGCGGAGCGTCGGTGGCGTCCCATGTCTTGGCCTTCCTCGTCCTTGCGGTGTCCTGCGGTCAACGTTGGGGAGTTCGTCAACGTTGTGACTGTCGTCTTCACGAATCTCACACGAAGGAGTGAGTTTCATATGAGATTCATTGGGTGGGGACGGTACAGCATGGCGCCAGAGGAGGGAGAGGCCCAGGAGACATTGGCCCGTTAGCGTGCAGGCATGAGCGAGGATGTACGGCTGGTCGCCTGGGTGCGTGGACGGGTGCAAGGTGTGGGTTTCCGCTGGTTCACGCGGGCCAGGGCCCTGGAGATCGGGGGCCTGAGTGGTTTTGCTCTCAATTTGGCCGACGGACGGGTCCAGGTGGTCGCCGAGGGCCCGCGTGAGGCGTGTCAGGAGCTACTGGAGTGGCTCCAGGGTGACGACACGCCCGGACGCGTGGTGGGCGTGACCGAGATCTGGGACACACCGCGAGGGGGGTACGAGGGCTTCGCCATCCGCTGACGCCCCTCGGCTGAGCGAGCCGCGCAGGAGTGGAGGGGAGCGCCACCGGCATATGCCAGGAGCATGCACAAACCAGAAACGTGCAGGTGATTGCCAAGACGGGTTTGTCATGGCAGGCTCCGCAGAAAGGATGATCCCCTCGCTCCGCCGGCCAGGAGAGGTCCCGGAATCGCCGCAGCGTCGCCCGATCGGGGCCGCGCGGCAGCGGGGTGCCCGCCGATGCGGGGCGTGATCGTGTTGACCGTCAAACTTTTTGGTGAGACGCTAAAAGCAACCCCGCGCACCTTAGCTGTTTGGCATGAAGACAGCAGCAAAAACTCAACACTGCCAAGCATCACGGGTGCGATTCCCTCACGACCCACACCGCTTCGGTCGGTCACTCAGTGTGGAGGACCATCCATCATGGCAAAGGCGCTTCTCGGTTACGTCGGCGGCTCCGACCCGCGACTCCTCGCCGAGATGCGACGGCTCCAGCAGCGTGTCCAGGACCTGGAATCCGAGCTCGGACGAATCCAGGCGGAGAACGACGCGTTGACGGCTGCCGCTTCTCACGACTCGCTCATGGAGCTCGACGCACGCCAGGCGGAGCCTGCGCTCACCTGATCACTGCATCGCACCACGACAGACAGCAGTGGTTGGGCTGCCCGTATCAACCGCTAAGTTGTCAGATCTGCAAGGGACGCCTTCTCTAGGCGTCCCTTCTTTCTGTGCCCGAGTCCCCGGCTCGGCCCCCGGCCTACCTCACCCTCTTTAACGTCTGATGTGCCCTGCACGTTCATGGGCGAAACCGCGCGTTCATGGAGTGAGACAAGGCCGGAAGGTAGAGTCCAGCGCCGTGCACCTCAAGGCCCTGACCCTCCGTGGGTTCAAATCGTTCGCCTCGGCGACCACACTCCGGTTCGAACCGGGCATCACGTGCGTCGTCGGGCCCAACGGTTCGGGCAAGTCCAACGTCGTGGACGCGCTCAGCTGGGTCATGGGCGAGCAGGGCGCCAAATCGCTGCGCGGCGGCAAGATGGAGGACGTCATCTTCGCCGGCACCACCGGCCGTCCCCCGCTCGGCCGCGCGGAGGTGTCCCTGACCATCGACAACTCCGACGGGGCCCTCCCCATCGAGTACTCCGAGGTCACGATCACGCGGATCATGTTCCGCAACGGCGGCAGCGAGTACCAGATCAACGGCGACACCTGCCGTCTCCTCGACATCCAGGACCTGCTCTCCGACTCCGGCATCGGCCGCGAGATGCACGTCATCGTCGGCCAGGGGCAGCTCGACTCCGTCCTGCACGCCGACCCCATGGGCCGCCGCGCGTTCATCGAGGAGGCCGCCGGGGTCCTCAAGCACCGCAAGCGCAAGGAGAAGGCGCTCCGGAAACTGGACGCGATGCAGGCCAACCTGGCCCGTGTCCAGGACCTCACCGACGAACTCCGCCGCCAGCTCAAGCCGCTGGGCCGCCAGGCCGCTGTCGCCCGCCGGGCCGCCGTCATCCAGGCCGACCTGCGCGACGCACGCCTGCGACTGCTCGCCGACGACCTCGTACGTCTCCACGCGGCGCTCCGCACGGAGGTCGCCGACGAGGCCGCGCTGAAGCAGCGCAAGGAGGCCGCCGAGACCGAGCTGAAGAAGGCGCTCCAGCGGGAGGCCCACCTGGAGGGCGAGGTGCGCCGGCTGACCCCGCGCCTCCAGCGCGCCCAGGAGACCTGGTACGAACTGTCGCAGCTCGCCGAACGGGTGCGCGGCACGATCTCCCTGGCCGACGCCCGGGTCAAGAGCGCCACCTCCGCGCCCCTCGAGGAGCGGCGCGTCCGGGATCCGGAGGACATGGAGCGCGAGGCCGCCCGCGTCCGCGAGCAGGAGGCCGAACTCGAAGCGGCTCTCGAAGCGGCCGAGCGCGCCCTGGAGGACACGGTCGAGCACCGCGCCGAACTGGAGCGCGAACTGATGGTCGAGGAGCGTCGGCTGAAGGACGTCGCCCGCTCCATCGCCGACCGCCGCGAGAGCCTCGCCCGCCTGGGCGGCCAGGTCAACGCCGCCCGCTCCCGGGCCGCCTCCGCCCAGTCCGAGATCGACCGCCTCGCCGCCGCGCGCGACGAGGCACGGGAACGGGCCGCCGCCGCCCAGGAGGAGTACGAGGCACTCAAGGCCGAGGTCGACCACCTCGACGCCGACGACTCCGACCTGGCCGAACGGCACGACGCCGCGAAGCGCGCCCTGGCCGAGGCCGAGAGCGCCCTCGCCACCGCCCGCGACGCCACGACCGCAGCCGAACGCCGCCGCGCCGCCACCCAGGCCCGCCACGAAGCCCTCGCCCTGGGCCTGCGCCGCAAGGACGGCACGGGAGCGCTGCTCACCGCGAAGGACCGGCTGGCGGGAATGCTGGGTCCGGCCGCCGAGCTCCTGACGGTCACCCCCGGTCACGAGGTCGCCCTGGCGGCGGCCTTCGGCGCGGCTGCCGACGCGATCGCCGTGACCAGCCCGGCCGCCGCCGCCGAGGCCATCCGCCTGCTGCGCAAGCAGGACGCGGGCCGGGCGGCCCTGCTGTCGGCAGGGGCGCCGGAGGACCCGACACCGCGCCCGGCGGCGGCCCCGGCCCAACGGGGCACGGGGATCGGCGTGGCCGGCCACGCCGATCCCGCAGGCGGACAACGGCCTTTCACGGCCTCCCCCGCGGAGCCGCCGCTCCCCACCGGGCAACGGGCGACCGACCTGGTCCGCGGCCCTTCCGACCTGATGCCGGCCGTACGTCGACTGCTGCGCGACATCGTCGTCGTGGACACCCTCGAAGACGCCGAGGACCTTGTCTACGCCCGCCCGGACCTCACCGCCGTCACCGCCGAAGGCGACCTGCTCGGGGCACACTTCGCCCACGGCGGCTCGGCCGGGGCACCGAGCCTGCTGGAGGTGCAGGCCGCCGTCGACGAGGCGGCGGCCGAGCTGGAGGAGCTGGCCGTACGGTGCGAGGAGCTGACCGAGGCCCAGCGGAACGCGGTCGAGCTGCGCCGGGAGCGGGCCGCGACCGTGGAGGAGCTGGGGGAGCGGCGCCGGGCGGGCGAGCGGGAGAAGTCCGCGGTCGCCCAGCAGCTCGGGCGACTGGCCGGGCAGGCGCGGGGCGCCGCCGGAGAGGCCGAGCGGTCCACGGCCGCCGCCGTACGCGCCCAGGAGGCGCTCGACAAGGCGGTACAGGATGCCGAGGAGCTGGCCGAACGGCTCGCGGTGGCCGAGGAGATGCCCGTCGAGGAGGAGCCGGACACCTTCGTACGGGATCGGCTCGCGGCGGACGGGGCCAACGCGCGGCAGACCGAGATGGAGGCCCGGCTCCAGGTGCGGACGCACGAGGAGCGGGTCAAGGCGCTCGCGGGGCGGGCGGATTCGCTCGACCGCGCCGCGCGTGCCGAGCGCGAGGCGCGGGCGCGGGCCGAACAGCGCAGGGCGCGGCTGCGGCACGAGGCCGCCGTGGCCGAGGCCGTCGCCTCCGGCGCCCGGCAGCTGCTCCGCCACGTCGAGGTCTCCCTGGCCCGCGCGGAGCGGGAACGCACAGCCGCCGACGCGGCCAAGGCGCGCCGCGAGCAGGAGCTCGGGCAGGCCCGTGACGAGGGGCGCGGCCTCAAGGCGGAGTTGGACAAGCTGACCGACTCCGTCCATCGGGGCGAGGTGCTCGGCGCCGAGAAGCGGATGCGGATCGAGCAGCTGGAGACCAAGGCGCTGGAGGAGCTGGGCGTCGAGCCGGAGGGGCTGATCGCGGAGTACGGGCCCGACCAGCTCGTGCCGCCGTCACCGCCGGCGGAGGGGGAGGAGCTGCCGGAGGACCCGGAGCATCCCCGCAACCAGCCGAAGACGTTCCACCGCGCCGAGCAGGAGAAGCGGCTCAAGGCGGCCGAGCGGGCGTACCAGCAGCTCGGGAAGGTCAATCCGCTGGCGCTGGAGGAGTTCGCCGCGCTGGAGGAGCGGCACAAGTTCCTCAGCGAGCAGCTGGAGGACCTGAAGAAGACCCGCGCCGATCTGCTGCAGGTGGTGAAGGAGGTCGACGAGCGGGTCGAGCAGGTCTTCACCGAGGCGTACTGGGACACCGCCCGGGAGTTCGAGGGTGTGTTCGGTCGGCTCTTCCCGGGCGGTGAGGGACGGCTGATCCTCACCGACCCGGACAACATGCTCACCACCGGTGTCGACGTGGAGGCCCGGCCCCCGGGGAAGAAGGTCAAGCGGCTGTCGCTGCTCTCGGGCGGGGAGCGGTCGCTGACCGCCGTCGCCATGCTGGTGTCGATCTTCAAGGCGCGGCCCAGCCCGTTCTACGTGATGGACGAGGTCGAGGCGGCGCTCGACGACACCAACCTCCAGCGGCTGATCCGGATCATGCAGGAGCTGCAGGAGGCGTCGCAGCTGATCGTGATCACCCACCAGAAGCGGACCATGGAGGTCGCCGACGCGCTGTACGGCGTGTCCATGCAGGGAGACGGCGTCTCGAAGGTCATCAGCCAGAGATTGCGTTAGTCGTTTTCGCGCGCGGGTAGGCGGGTGCTGGTTCCGCTGCCGTTTCCACTTCTTCAAGAGTTGAACGCGATGTGATGAAGACTGCCCTTTCGTAGGCCTCAGGGTCCTCTTGACTTCGAAAGTTGAAGGCATATTCTCTGGGGCGTTGCTTTTGCCTTCAAGTCGAAGGTTCCCCCCACATCGGCGACGTTGCCGGTGGTCCGAGGAGTACATACGTGACCAGCAGTGCGCAGACATCCCCGACAGGAGTGCGGGACGCCCAGCCCGACCATCTCTCGCACGTGATCTTCATCGCGGCGGCGGCCGCGATGGGTGGCTTCCTCTTCGGCTACGACAGCGCCGTGATCAACGGCGCCGTCGAAGCCATCCGCCACCGCTACGACATCGGCTCCACAGCCCTGGCGCAGGTCATCGCCGTCGCGCTCATCGGCTGTGCCGTCGGTGCGGCCACCGCGGGCCGGATAGCCGACCGCATCGGCCGCATCCGGTGCATGCAGATCGCGGCCGGCCTCTTCACGGTCAGCGCCGTCGGTTCCGCGCTCCCCTTCGCGCTGTACGACCTCGCCTTCTGGCGGATCGTCGGCGGCTTCGCGATCGGCATGGCGTCCGTCATCGGCCCCGCCTACATCGCCGAGGTCGCACCGCCCGCCTACCGGGGCCGGCTCGGCTCGTTCCAGCAGGCCGCGATCGTCGTCGGCATCGCCGTCTCCCAGCTCGTCAACTGGGGCATCCTCAACGCCGCCGACGGGGACCAGCGCGGTGAACTGCTCGGCCTGGAGGCCTGGCAGATCATGCTCGGCGTCATGGTCGTCCCGGCCGTCCTCTACGGCCTGCTCTCCTTCGCGATCCCCGAGTCCCCGCGCTTTCTGATCTCCGTCGGCAAGGACGAGCGCGCCCGTGAGGTGCTCGCCGAGGTCGAGGGCGAGGACGTCGACCTCGACGCCCGGGTGGCGGAGATCGAGTCGGCCATGAACAGCGAGCACAAGTCGACCTTCAAGGACCTGCTCGGCGGGAGCTTCCTCTTCAAGCCGATCGTCTGGATCGGCATCGGTCTGTCGGTCTTCCAGCAGTTCGTCGGCATCAACGTCGCCTTCTACTACTCCGCGACGCTGTGGCAGTCCGTGGGCGTCGACCCGAGCGAGTCGTTCTTCTACTCCTTCACGACCTCGATCATCAACATCGTCGGCACCCTCATCGCGATGATCTTCGTCGACCGGATCGGCCGCAGGCCGCTCGCCCTCATCGGCTCCGTCGGCATGGTCCTCGGCCTCGCCCTGGAGGCCTGGGCCTTCTCCTACGACCTCGTCGACGGCAAGCTCCCCGCAACCCAGGGCTGGGTCGCCCTGATCGCCGCCCACGTGTTCGTCCTCTTCTTCGCCCTCTCCTGGGGTGTCGTCGTCTGGGTCATGCTCGGCGAGATGTTCCCCAACAGGATCCGCGCCGCCGCCCTGGGCGTCGCCGCCTCCGCCCAGTGGATCGCCAACTGGGCCATCACCGCGAGCTTCCCGTCCCTGGCCGACTGGAACCTCTCCGTGACGTACGTGATCTACACGGTCTTCGCCGCGCTCTCCATCCCCTTCGTCCTGAAGTTCGTGAAGGAGACGAAGGGCAAGTCGCTGGAGGAGATGGGCTGACCCTGCGGCCACCCGAGTCCGAGGAGAGGGACCAAGTCCCCGCTGACCTTCTCCTCGTACCCCTCCGCCGTCCCGGCCCGACCACCGAGCGGGCCGGGACGGCGGCTTTCCAGGGGTGCGACGGTCAGTCGGCCAGGCGCGGCAGCACCCGCTCGGCGAACAGGCGCAGACCCCGCCAGCCCTCCTCGACCGGCATCCCGCCGGCCAGCGGATGCAGGACGTAGTTGTCCAGGCCGAGTGCCACACACTCGTCCGGCGTGACGATCCGGTACACGCCCTCCGCGCGCAGTTCCGCCACCGTCGCCGCCCCCGAGCGCACGGCCGAACGGATGCCGGCCGACTGCCAGGAGGCGTACGTCCGCGCCTCGTGCAGGAAGTGCCCGCCGTACTCGGCCCACGCCCGGTCCGGATCCTCCGCCACGTGCAGCAACGGCGTCTCGGCGGCGGGCATCATCGTCCAGCCCTCCGTGCCGTACTCCACGAGCCGCTCCTTGTAGTACGACTCCAGCTCCGGCAGATGCGCGCTCGGGAAGAAGGGGAGCCCGAGCCGGGCCGCCCTACGGGCCGCGGCCTTCGACGAGCCTCCGACCAGCAGCAGCGGATGCGGCTCGGTGCCCGGCCGCGGGGTGACCCGGACCGTGCGCCCCCGGTACACGAACGGCTCACCCGTCCACGCCCGGAGCAGCGTCTGCAGCACCTCGTCCTGGAGTTTGCCGCGCCCCTTCCAGTCCACGTCGAACTGCGCGTACTCCTCCGGCCGGTACCCGATCCCGGCGACGGTCACCAGCCGCCCACCGCTCACCAGGTCCAGTACGGCGATGTCCTCCGCCAGCCGCAGCGGATCGTGCAGCGGCCCGATCACCGCCGACACCGTGACCGCGATCCTCCGCGTCGCCCCGAACACGGCCCCCGCGAAGACGAACGGCGACGGCAGCCAGTTGTTCTCGACCCCGTGGTGCTCCTCCGTCTGCACGGTGCTGACGCCCTGCTCATCGGCGTACGCGGCCATCTCGACGGCGGCCCGGTAGCGGGCCCGGAGCGAGGTGGGTGTGGCGCCGGGCTCGACCAGGTTGAAACGGACGACCGTGACGGGCATGGGACCCCCTTCGGGCGGCTGTGGAGAGGGACGGTAGCTGACGGTGCGTCAGGTGGCCAGGGGTGGGGAAGAGCCGTGTCCCCCCGTACGGCGATCGAACGGGTCGGGGGCCGGTCCCGCATACTGGTCCCGTTATGGAACTCATCCTTGCTGTAGTCATCGCCGTGGTCGTGCTCGGCGTGCTGGGCGGGCTCGTCGTAGGCAGCCGCAGGAAGAAGCCGCTGCCCCCGGCTCCCCCCACGACACCCGACATCACCGCCCCTCCGGCCGAGCCGCATGTCGGCGACGAGGCCGAGACGCCGCGCGACGAACCGCGCCGGACGATCGAGGAGGTGGATCTCCCGGACGGTTCGGCGTCGGCGCCCGTGGCCGTCGAGGAACCGCCCGCCGCCCCCGCGATCGAGATCCCCGAGCCGACCGCCGGCCGTCTGGTACGGCTGCGCGCCCGGCTCTCCCGCTCACAGAACGCGCTGGGCAAGGGGCTGCTCACGCTGCTCTCGCGCGAGCACCTCGACGACGACACCTGGGAGGAGATCGAGGACACCCTCCTCACCGCCGACGTCGGCGTCCAGCCCACCCAGGAACTGGTCGAACGGCTGCGCGAGCGGGTGCGGGTCCTCGGTACCCGCACGCCCGCGGAGCTGCGCACGCTGCTGCGCGAGGAACTGCTGAAGATCCTCGTCCCGGAGTTCGACCGCGCGGTCAACACCGACTCCCCGCTCGACACCCCGGGCATCGTGATGGTCGTCGGCGTCAACGGCACCGGCAAGACCACGACCACCGGCAAGCTCGCGCGCGTCCTCGTCGCCGACGGCAAGAACGTCGTCCTCGGCGCCGCCGACACCTTCCGTGCCGCGGCCGCCGACCAGCTCCAGACCTGGGGCGAGCGCGTCGGCGCCCGTACCGTGCGCGGTCCCGAGGGCGGCGACCCGGCGTCGATCGCCTTCGACGCCGTCAAGGAGGGCATCGAGGAGGGCGCCGACGTCGTCCTCATCGACACCGCCGGCCGACTGCACACCAAGACCGGCCTCATGGACGAGCTCGGCAAGGTCAAGCGCGTCGTCGAGAAGCACGCGCCGCTGGACGAGATCCTGCTCGTCCTCGACGCCACCACCGGTCAGAACGGTCTCGTCCAGGCGCGGGTCTTCGCCGAGGTCGTCGACATCACCGGCATCGTCCTCACCAAGCTCGACGGCACCGCCAAGGGCGGCATCGTCATCGCCGTACAGCGCGAGCTGGGTGTGCCCGTCAAGCTCGTCGGCCTGGGAGAGGGAGCGGACGACCTGGCGCCGTTCGAGCCGGAGGCGTTCGTGGACGCCCTCATCGGTGAATGACCGCGCGGACCACTTACGGCATCTCGCCAGTGGACGAAGAAGCGCCCGCCCCCGGGACGCGGTGGGGGTCGGGCGCTTCGCCGTGTACGTACGGCGGCCGGGTCAGGCCCGGGACCGGTGCGCCACGTAGGCCAGCGTGCCCAGCAACAGCCGTGCGGCCGGTGGCCTGGTCGCCGAGTCGAGCGCGGGGGAGCGGAGCCAGCGGACCGGGCCGAGGCCGCCGCGGTCGGAGGGCGGGGCGGTGACGTGGGTGCCGGGGCCGAGGCCGCGCAGGTCCAGGGCCGAGGGGTCGTCCCAGCCCATGCGGTAGAGCAGCGAGGGCAGCTCGGCGGCGGCGCCGGGGGCGACGAAGAAGTGGGCGCGGCCCTCAGGGGTGGCGATCACAGGGCCGAGGGGGAGGCCCATGCGTTCCAGGCGGACCAGCGCGTGCCGCCCGGCCGACTCGGCGACCTCGATCACGTCGAACGAGCGGCCCACCGGCAGCATCACGGAGGCGCCTGGGAACTCGGCCCAGGCCTCGGTCACCTCGTCGAGCGTCGCTCCGGCGGGGACGGGAGTCGCGAAGCCGAGGGGATGTGCGCCGGGCTCGGAGCAGGTGGACCTGCCGCACGAGCACGCGCCCGAAGCCGCCCGCGCGCCGGGGACGACGTCCCATCCCCAGAGGCCGGTGAACTCGGCCACGGCCGTGCACTCCGAGGAACGGCCGCGTCGACGCGTGCCGGATCGCATCTCCCGGATGCCACCGATCGTGAAGCCCATGCCCCCTCCAACGGGTCCAGCGCGCGGGTGGTTACGCGACGGAGTCGGATTGCGACGCTCTGCTTCCGTGCGGGCGGCGCACTACCGCACCCCGGGTGGTGCGGTCGCTGATGCGCGCCCCTGAATGCATCGCTCCGCCGACTCCCGGCCGTCCTGCGTCAAGTGAATCGCGAACGGGTCACCGTTAGTTCATTCGAAGGGGTGGCGAATGGTGGCGTTTCTGGAATCGCCGTGGCCGGACGCGTGATCGTAGGATTACTTTGAGTGCACGGGGTCTGGGGACGTACGCGCTCGTGGGTATGCCGGAGGCAAGTCGTCTTTCCGTTCGATGGGTGACGAGGGTCGGACGTACGGCGTGGTAACCGGCATTCTGGTAGGGCTTGGCGCACACAGCGCACAGGTGGTTTCAGGGATGGGGGCGTTCCAGTGGGCGGCAACGGCGGAAGTGGCACGAACGCTGAGAAGCGCCCGAACGAACTGCTCGGCTCGTGGTTCGTCCGCAGCGGATGGTCCAAGGGCGAGCTCGCGCGGCAGGTGAACCGCCGCGCCCGTCAGCTCGGCGCCAACCACATCTCCACGGACACCTCGCGCGTACGACGGTGGCTCGACGGGGAGAACCCGCGCGAGCCGATCCCGCGGATCCTGTCCGAGCTGTTCTCCGAGCGGTTCGGCTGTGTCGTCGCCGTGGAGGACCTGGGTCTGCGCGCGGCGCACCAGGCCCCGTCCGTCTCCGGTGTCGACCTGCCCTGGACGGGCCCGCAGACCGTGGCGCTGCTCAGCGAGTTCTCGCGCAGCGACCTGATGCTGGCGCGGCGCGGCTTCCTCGGGAGCTCGCTCGCCCTCTCCGCGGGTCCGGCCCTCATCGAGCCGATGCAGCGCTGGCTCGTTCCCTCGCCCCCGGCCCCGCGGGCGGAGTCGGAGCCGTCGCCCGCCGTCCGCCGCCCCGGCCGGCTCTCCCGGCCGGAGCTGGACCTCCTCGAATCCACGACGGTGATGTTCCGGCAGTGGGACGCCCAGTGCGGAGGCGGTCTGCGCCGCAAGGCGGTCGTCGGCCAGCTGCACGAGGTGACCGACCTCCTCCAGGAGCCGCAGTCCGAGGCCACCACCCGGAGGCTGTTCAAGGTCGCCGCCGAACTGGCCGAGCTGGCCGGCTGGATGAGCTACGACATCGGCCTCCAGCCCACCGCGCAGAAGTACTTCGTCCTCGCCCTGCACGCGGCCAAGGAGGCCGGCGACAAGCCTCTCGGTTCGTACGTGCTGTCCAGCATGAGCCGGCAGATGATCCACCTCGGCCGCCCCGACGACGCGCTCGAACTGATCCATCTCGCCCAGTACGGCAGCCGTGACTGCGCCGGCCCGCGCACCCAGTCGATGCTGTATGCGATGGAGGCCCGGGCCTACGCCAACATGGGCCAGCCCGGAAAGTGCAAGCGGGCCGTACGGATGGCCGAGGACGTCTTCGCGGACGCCGAGGAGTGGGACGACCCGGATCCCGACTGGATCCGCTTCTTCAACGAGGCCGAACTGCACGGCGAGAACAGCCACTCCTACCGCGATCTCGCCTATGTCGCGGGCCGCAGCCCCACCTACGCCTCGCTCGCCGAGCCCGTGATGCGCCGGGCCGTCGACCTCTTCGCCACGGACACCGAGCACCAGCGGTCGTACGCTCTCAACCTCATCGGCATGGCCACCGTGCACCTGCTCCAGCGTGAGCCCGAGCAGGGTGCCGCCATGGCCAAGGAGGCCATGGACGTCGCCCGCAAGGTCCGCTCCGAGCGCGTCAACACCCGCATCCGCAAGACGGTGGACACGGCCGTACGCGATTTCGGCGGTCTCGCCGAGGTCGTCGAGCTCACCGACCAGCTCGCCGTCCACCTCCCCGAGGCCGCCGAAGCGGTCTGATTCCGGCCCGGCGCAACCGCCAGGGCCCCTTCCACGCCGACCGCGGCCGACCATCCCGAACTGCCCGACTCGGCTCCCCCATGCCAGGTCATCGGATGGTCTGCCGCGGCCGGTCCGTTCGGGGAAGTCCCGCCGGAAGTTCCATCGGATACGAAACCGTTATCCGCCGAGGGCCCCACAGAGGCTGGGCCCCACAGGGGATGAATCCTCAGCGATTCACGTTTCACCTGTCTGTAACGTGATGGGTGCCTTCGTCACCTCCGGGAAACATTTCCAAACTCCCGGCGAAACGGTGCTGCGTCAGTCTCCTCAGCACAGTCGGCCCTCCCGATAGCTCCCCAAGCTTCCGCATCCGCACGGGCCGTTCCGACCACGAGGAGATACCGGCATTGAACGGCACAGATACCGGATTCGTATTGATCAGTGCGGCGCTCGTCATGGTGATGACGCCGGGCCTGGCGCTCTTCTACGGCGGCATGGTTCGTGCCAAGAGCGTGCTGAACATGCTGATGATGTCCTTCATCTCGCTGGGCATCGTCAGCATCCTGTGGGTGCTGTACGGCTACTCGCTCGCCTTCAGCGGTGACCAGGGCGGCTTCATCGGCAACCTGGACGCGATCGGCCTCAAGGGCATCGACGCCGCCAGCACGGTCGACAGCTTCGTCGCCGGCGCGAACGGCGAACCGCACAAGATCGCCGCGTTCGCCTTCATCCTCTTCCAGATGCTGTTCGCGGTCATCACGCCGGCCCTGATGAGCGGCGCGCTCGCCGACCGCGTCAAGTTCGGCGCCTGGATGATCTTCGTCACGCTCTGGGTCACCCTGGTGTACTTCCCGGTCGCGCACTGGGTCTGGGCGCCGGGCGGCTGGCTCTTCGAGCTGGGCGTCATCGACTTCGCCGGTGGTACGGCGGTCCACATCAACGCCGGTATCGGCGCACTCGCCGCGGTTCTCGTCGTGGGCAAGCGGATCGGCTTCAAGAAGGACCCGATGCGGCCGCACAGCCTGCCGCTGGTCCTGATCGGCACCGCCCTGCTCTGGTTCGGCTGGTTCGGCTTCAACGCCGGTTCCTGGCTCGGTGTCGACGGCACGACCGCCCGCATGGCCATCAACACGCAGATCGCGACCGCCGCGGCCATCATCGGCTGGCTGATCTACGAGCGCATCCGCCACGGTGCGTTCACCACCCTCGGTGCCTGCTCCGGCGCTGTCGCGGGTCTTGTCGCGATCACCCCGTCCGGCGGTCACGTCAACGCCTTCGGCGCCATCCTGATCGGTGTCGTCGCCGGTGCCCTCTGCTCCTGGGCCGTCAGCCTCAAGTACAAGCTCGGCTACGACGACTCCCTCGACGTGGTGGGTGTCCACCTGGTCGGTGGTGTCATCGGCACCCTGATGGTCGGCTTCCTCGCCACCGACGGGATCGGTGGACTCGACCAGTTCGGCAAGCAGGCCACCGGTGCCTTCTCCGTCATGGGCTACACCTTCGTGGTGACCTGGATCATCGCCTTCGCCATCCAGAAGACGATCGGCTTCCGGGCGTCCGAGGAGGACGAGATGACCGGCGTCGACCAGGCGCTGCACGCCGAGACCGCGTACGACTTCAGCTCGGCCGCCGGTTCGCACATCTCCGCCAGCACCACGAGCAGCGTCGCTGCCACCACTGAGAGCAAGAAGGTCGAGGCATGAAGCTGATCACCGCGGTCGTCAAGCCGCACCGGCTCGACGAGATCAAGGAAGCCCTGCAGGCCTTCGGGGTGCACGGACTTACGGTGACCGAGGCCAGTGGGTACGGTCGGCAGCGGGGACACACCGAGGTGTACCGCGGCGCGGAGTACACGGTCGACCTGGTTCCCAAGATCCGGATCGAGGTACTGGCCGAGGACGACGACGCCGAACAGCTGATCGACGTCATCGTCAAGGCCGCCCGCACCGGCAAGATCGGTGACGGCAAGGTCTGGTCCCTGCCGGTCGAGACGGCCGTACGGGTCCGGACCGGCGAGCGCGGCCCGGACGCGCTCTGACCGAAGAGAAGAACAGGAGTCGCTGGGTGACGAGTACGGACGTACGTACGGATGCAGAGGACTCGGGACCCAGCGGCTATGCGGCGGCCCGGCTGCGCCTCCTCCAGGAGGGGGCGCAGTCCGGGCCGCCGCGCCGTTCGGCCCTGGCCGAGCTGACCGACGACTGGCTGGCCGGCCTCTTCGGGGCGGGGGTCGCCGAGACACGCGGGGTCTCCCTCGTGGCCGTCGGAGGCTACGGGCGGGGCGAACTCTCGCCCCGCAGCGACCTGGATCTGCTGCTCCTGCACGACGGGTCCGACGAGCAGGCGGTGGCCGCGCTGGCCGACCGCATCTGGTACCCCGTCTGGGATCTGGGGCTGGCCCTCGACCACTCCGTGCGCACCCCCGCCGAGGCCCGCAAGACGGCCGGCGAGGACCTCAAGGTGCAACTCGGGCTGCTGGACGCCCGCCATATCGCCGGTGACCTGGGCCTGACCGCCGGGCTGCGGACCTCCGTCCTCGCCGACTGGCGCAACCAGGCGCCCAAACGCCTCCCGGAGCTCCAGGAGCTGTGCGCCGAGCGGGCCGAGCGGCAGGGGGAGCTGCAGTACCTGCTGGAACCCGACCTCAAGGAGGCGCGCGGCGGGTTGCGTGACGCCACCGCCCTGCGCGCCGTCGCCGCCTCCTGGCTCGCCGACGCCCCGCGCGAGGGGCTCGCCGAGGCCCGGCGGCGCCTCCTCGACGTCAGGGACGCGCTCCACCTCGCCACCGGCCGCGCGACCGACCGGCTCGCGCTCCAGGAACAGGACCAGGTCGCCGCCGAGCTGGGCCTGCTCGACGCCGACACCCTGCTGCGCCAGGTGTACGAGGCCGCGCGGGTCATCTCGTACGCGAGTGACGTGACCTGGCGCGAAGTGGGGCGCGTGCTGCGGTCGCGCGCCGTGCGGCCGCGGCTGCGCGCCATGCTCGGCGGGGGGAAGCCGGCTCCTGAGCGGTCGCCGTTGGCCGAGGGTGTCGTCGAGCAGGACGGCGAGGTCGTGCTCGCGCGCGCCGCCCGGCCGGAGCGGGACCCGGTGCTGCCCCTGCGTGCCGCCGCGGCTGCCGCCCAGGCCGGACTGCCGCTGTCCCTGCACGCCGTACGCCGCCTCGCGGCCACCGCCCGGCCGCTGCCGACGCCCTGGCCGGCGGAGGCGCGCGAGCAGCTCGTCACCCTGCTGGGCTCCGGGCGTCCGACCGTCGACGTCTGGGAGGCGCTGGAGGCCGAGGGTCTGATCACCCATCTGCTGCCCGACTGGGAGCGGGTGCGCTGCCGGCCGCAGCGCAACGCCGTGCACATCTGGACGGTCGACCGGCACCTCATCGAGACCGCGGTCCAGGCCTCGGAGATGACCCGCCGGGTGCACCGGCCCGACCTCCTGCTCGTCGCCGCGCTGCTGCACGACATCGGCAAGGGCTGGCCCGGCGACCACTCCGTCGCCGGCGAGATCATCGCCAAGGACGTGGCCGCCAGGATCGGCTTCGACCGTGACGACGTGGCCGTCCTGTCCACCCTCGTCCGGCACCATCTGCTGCTCGTCGACACCGCCACCCGGCGCGATCTGGAGGATCCGGCCACCGTCCGTTCGGTGGCCGACGCCGTCGGATCGCCGGGCACGCTCGAACTGCTGCACGCGCTGACCGAGGCGGACGCGCTGGCCACCGGGCCCGCCGCCTGGTCGTCGTGGCGGGCCTCGCTCGTCTCCGAACTGGTCCAACGGGTCGACGCGCTGTTCGCCGGGGACGCCCCGGAGGAGCCGGAGCCCGGCGAGACCAGCGCCGAGCAGGAGCGGCTCGCCATCGAGGCGTTCCGCACGGGCGGGCCGGTGCTGTCGCTGCGCGCGCAGACGGAGGCCGCCGCCGAGGAGAAGGACGAGAAGGCCGACCCCGAGCCGCTCGGGGTCGAACTCCTCATCGCCGTGCCCGACCAGGCGGGCGTCCTGCCCGCGGTCGCCGGCGTGCTCGCCATGCACCGGCTCACCGTGCGCACGGCCGAACTGCGGACCTTCGACCTCCCGGACGGCGTCGAGGGCTCGGTGTTGCTGCTGAACTGGCGGGTGGCCGCCGAGTACGGCTCGCTGCCGCAGGCCGCCCGGCTCCGCGCCGACCTGGTACGGGCGTTGGACGGCTCCCTGGACATCGCCGGGCGGCTGGCCGAGCGGGACGCGGCCTACCCCCGGCGGCGGGGCGTGGTCGCGCCCCCGCCGCGGGTCACGGTGGCCGCGGCGGCCTCCCGGCACGCCACGGTCATCGAGGTCCGCGCCCAGGACGCGCCGGGGCTCCTGCACCGGATCGGACGGGCTCTGGAGGACGCGCACGTACGGATGCGCAGCGCGCACGTCAGCACGCTGGGCGCCAACGCCGTGGACGCCTTCTACGTCACCGGACCCAAGGGGGCGCCGCTGCCGGGCGACGAGGCGGCTTCGGTGGCGCGCAAGCTGGAGGAGACCCTGCGCGGCTGAGCGCGTCGGGTACGGGGCCGTCCGGTTCCGTACCCGACACGGCCGGGCTCCGTCACGACTATCCACAGGGGTGGAGACCCGACCACACCCAGACAGATACCCTGGAGGGCAGCCCACACTGCCCCCGACTCCGAGGACCGACACCGCCGTGTTCGATACGCTCTCCGATCGCCTCTCAGCGACTTTCAAGAACCTGCGCGGCAAGGGGCGCCTTTCCGAGGCGGACATCGACGCCACGGCGCGCGAGATCCGCATCGCGCTCCTGGAGGCGGACGTCGCGCTGCCGGTCGTCCGGGGTTTCATCAAGAACGTCAAGGAGCGTGCGCTCGGCGCCGAGGTCTCCAAGGCGCTCAACCCCGCCCAGCAGGTCCTCAAGATCGTCAACGAGGAACTGGTCGCCATCCTGGGCGGCGAGACCCGCCGTCTGCGCTTCGCCAAGCAGCCGCCGACCGTGATCATGCTCGCCGGTCTCCAGGGTGCCGGTAAGACGACCCTCGCGGGCAAGCTGGGCCGCTGGCTGAAGGAGCAGGGCCACTCGCCGCTCCTGGTCGCCTGTGACCTCCAGCGCCCGAACGCCGTGAACCAGCTCAGCGTCGTCGCCGAGCGCGCCGGCGTCGCGGTCTACGCCCCCGAGCCGGGCAACGGCGTGGGTGACCCGGTCAAGGTCGCCAAGGACTCCATCGAGTTCGCGAAGTCGAAGGTCCACGACATCGTGGTCGTCGACACCGCGGGTCGCCTGGGCATCGACCAGGAGATGATGCAGCAGGCCGCCGACATCCGGGACGCGGTCTCCCCGGACGAGATCCTCTTCGTCGTCGACGCGATGATCGGTCAGGACGCCGTCAACACGGCGGAGGCCTTCCGGGACGGCGTCGGCTTCGACGGCGTGGTCCTGTCCAAGCTCGACGGTGACGCCCGCGGTGGTGCCGCCCTGTCGATCGCCTCGGTCACCGGCAAGCCGATCATGTTCGCGTCGAACGGCGAGAAGCTCGACGAGTTCGACGCGTTCCACCCCGACCGGATGGCCTCCCGCATCCTCGACATGGGTGACCTGCTCACCCTGATCGAGCAGGCGGAGAAGACCTTCAGCCAGGAAGAGGCCGCCAAGATGGCCTCCAAGCTGGCGTCCAAGAAGGGGCAGGACTTCACGCTCGACGACTTCCTGGCCCAGATGGAGCAGGTCAGGAAGATGGGCAGCATCAGCAAGCTGCTCGGCATGCTGCCCGGCATGGGGCAGATCAAGGACCAGATCAACAACATCGACGAGCGCGACGTCGACCGCACGGCCGCGATCATCAAGTCGATGACCCCGGCCGAGCGCCAGGAGCCGACGATCATCAACGGCTCGCGCCGCGCCCGTATCGCCAAGGGCTCCGGTGTCGAGGTCAGCGCGGTGAAGAACCTCGTCGAGCGGTTCTTCGAGGCCCGCAAGATGATGTCCCGCATGGCCCAGGGCGGCGGGATGCCCGGGATGCCGGGGATGCCCGGCATGGGTGGCGGCCCCGGCCGGAGCAAGAAGCAGCCCAAGCAGGCCAAGGGCAAGCAGCGCTCGGGCAACCCGATGAAGCGCAAGCAGCAGGAGCAGGAAGAGGCCGCGCGCCGGGCCGCAGCGGCCCAGGGCGGCGCCCTCGGACTGCCCGGCCAGCAGGGCGCTCAGGACTTCGAGCTGCCGGACGAGTTCAAGAAGTTCATGGGCTGACCGCGCTTCCGCGCCGCGCTTCGGCGATTCCCGGTTCCGCCGTTCCTGGGTTCCGCGGCTCTGCGGGGACGAACGGCGGACGCCGCGTGACCGGCCGGGGGGTGTGGCCGGGCGCGCGGCGCCGGGTGCCGTGCGTGGACGGCATGGGTGTGGTGTCGCTCGTCGTGCTCCTCGGTGCCAACTCCCGTACGCGGATGTGTAGTTCCCCTGGACGATGCGCCAGGCTATGGGTGCCGTGCGGCACTTGGCCAAGCGAAAGCGCTACCGGCCCGCTTTCTTCACACCATTCACACCCGCATCGGAAGAAGTCTCGAAGACCTTCTCAGGGCATCGACCTTTCTCGGGGCATCGACCTTCCTCAGGGTGTCCGCGCGATCAGATAGCGGAACACGTTCGGCATCCAGACCGTCCCGTCGCGGCGGCGGTGCGGATGCAGTGCCTCGGTCAGTTCCTTGTCCACCTGGTCCTGGTCGGTGGCCCTGATCGCCGCGTCGAACAGACCGGTCGACAGCAGCCCCCGAACAGCGTTGTCCACGTTGGCGTACCCGAAGGGGCAGGCCACGCGTCCGGACCCGTCCGGCTTCAGGCCGGCCCGCTGAGCGACCTCCTCCAGGTCGTCCCGCTGCGCGGGGCGCCAACTGCCCGCGCTGCGCAGGGGATCGGCGAGCTTCGTGGCCACGCGGAGCACGGCGGACGTGGTGCAGCGCTCCGGCGGGCCCCAGCCGGCGAGGACCACGGGGGTTCCGCGCTCCGCCTGCGGGGTCGCCGCGGCGAGCAGTTCGCCGAGCCCTTCGGAGTCCCCGGCCATACAGCCGATCGGCTCGAAGGCGGTCACCAGGTTGTAGCCCGGTTCACCGGGCGCGCGGACCACGTCCTCGGGGTCGCCTTCGACGACCCGGGGCTCGGCGCACGTGCGCCTGCCCCAGGACTCCGGCCGCAGCCGCTCCCGGGCCAGTGCCGTTCTCTCCGGCGCCGCCGATTCGACGCCGGTGACCGCGGCTCCCCGCCCCGCCGCCATCAGCAGCGCGAGCCCCGACCCGCAGCCGAGGCCGAGCAGCCGCGTCCCGCTACCGACGTCGAGCCGCCGGTACACGGCCTCGTACAGCGGTACCAGCATCCGTTCCTGGATCTCCGCCCAGTCACGCGCGCGTGCACACCGGTCCACGCGGGGTGCGGTCCCCGCGCGAGGCAGTTGCTGCCGCACGAGCGTAGGTGTCATATCGAAAGCGCCCCAATCCGCCGTGAGTTGCCGTTGCCGGATTTCCTGGCCCCCGTGGCAGTGCGCGCTCGCACTCCCCCCGTATGCCAGGTAACTCCGTGCCCGGCGAGTCGTCCAGGGGTCTCGGACACCGGTTTGCGAACTGTCCAGGGAAGGAAAAAAGAATTCACATCGTCGCAATATGCCCCCGTACCATTCCGTCATGGCAAAGGCACCCGTACTCACGCCGCGCGCACACGACTTCCCGCGCTGGTACCAGGATCTGATCACCAAGGCCGAGCTGGCCGACAACGGTCCGGTGCGCGGCACTATGGTCATCCGACCGTACGGGTACGGGCTCTGGGAGCGGATGCAGCAGGAGATGGACGCCCGGATCAAGGAGACGGGCACCCAGAACGCCTACTTCCCGCTCCTGATCCCGCAGTCGTACCTCGCCCGCGAGGCCGAGCACGTCGAGGGCTTCGCGCCCGAACTGGCCGTGGTGACGCACGGCGGCGGCAAGGACCTCGAAGAGCCCGCCGTGGTCCGCCCGACCTCCGAGATGATCATCAACGAGTACTTCTCGAAGTGGGTGCGGAGCTACCGCGACCTGCCGCTGCTGATCAACCAGTGGGCGAACGTGGTCCGTTGGGAACTGCGTCCCCGCCTCTTCCTCCGCACGAGCGAGTTCCTCTGGCAGGAGGGCCACACGGCGCACGCGACGTACGAGGAGGCGCGCGACTTCGCCGCGCACATCCACCGGGAGGTCTACGAGGACTTCATGGTGAACGTCCTCGCGATGGACGTCGTCCCCGGCCGCAAGACCGTCAAGGAGCGCTTCGCGGGCGCCATCAACACCCTCACCCTCGAAGGCATGATGGGTGACGGCAAGGCCCTGCAGATGGCCACCAGCCACGAACTGGGCCAGAACTTCGCCCAGGCCTTCAACACCCGGTACCTGTCGAAGGGCGGCACGCAGGAGCTCGTCTGGCAGACCTCCTGGGGCTCCACCACCCGCATGATCGGCGCCCTGGTGATGATGCACGGAGACGACCACGGCCTGCGTGTGCCGCCCCGGCTGGCGCAGGTCCAGGCCGTGGTCGTCGCGATCAAGGGTGACGACGCGGTTCTGGCCAAGGTCCGCCGGATCGGCGCCGAGCTGAAGGCGGCCGGCGTGCGGGTGCAGGTGGACGACCGCACGGACGTCCCCTTCGGCCGTCGCGCGGTCGACTGGGAGCTCAAGGGTGTTCCCGTGCGCATCGAGGTCGGCCCGCGTGACCTGGAGAACGGCACCGCGATGCTCGTCCGCCGCATCCCGGGCGGCAAGGAGCCGGTCGCCCTCGACTCGCTCGTGCGTGTGCTCCCCTCCGTTCTCGAGGAGGACCAGGCGCTCCTGTTGAGGCAGTCACGCGAGCGTCGCGAGTCCCGGACGACCGAGGTGTCCACGCTCGACGAGGCGATCGAGGCGGCGACGGCCGGCGGCTGGGCGCGGATCCCCTGGTCGACGCTGGGCGAGGACGGCGAGAGCAGGCTCGGGGAGCACGCGGTGACCGTAAGGTGTCTGGTCGCCGAGGACGGGTCGGTGCCCGACTCCTACGACGCACCCGGTAACGTCGCAGTCGTGGCGCGCGCTTACTAGAGCACTCCGTTCCGCCGGGAGAGCGACCGAAACGTCCCTTGCGCATCTGCCGAACTCAGGGGCCCCGGCGCGCGGACCTCGTCTACGCGCCGGGGCGTACGTGTTACTACGTACCGCCTTGTGGTGAGCTGCGAGGCTTCTCCGCAGATCAGCGCACCCGCCCTCGTCAGGACGCACTAGTCGCAACTGACGGGTACGTGCAAATTATTTGGGATGGCCCGGAATCGGAACACAGCGGCACTCAGGCTCGTTGTCATTACGTGAGCACGACACAGACACCACCTGTTCTCGCCGCAGAACTGGCACAGGCGTGGGCCGACATCCAACGGCACCACCCCGAGCTGCCGGATCTTGCCGCTCCCGAATCCCTGATCGGAGAGTCGTCGTCCGCATGCGGTCACGAGCTCTCCTTCGAGCGACTGCTCCATGAGGCAGTCCATGGCATCGCCGCCGCGCGCGGGGTCCGCGACACCTCCCGCGCCGGCCGGTACCACAACCGGAGATTCCTCGCGATCGCCGAGGAGCTCGGCCTCGACCACCCGGAGGAGCCGCATCCCAGCAGCGGCTTCTCGCTGGTCACGCTCAACCCCGAGGCCAAGCGGCGCTATCGCCCGACCATCGACAGACTGCAGCGCGCCCTCAAGGCCCACACCGCGGCGACCTCCGCGGACACGGCCCGCAGCTTCCGGGGCCCGGCCGCCCGCCACGGCTCCTCCGGCGGCGGCGTCCGCGTCAAGGCCGTCTGCGACTGCGGCCGCAACGTCCGCGTCGTCCCGTCCGTACTCGCCCAGGCCCCCATCGTCTGCGGCGGCTGCGGCAAGCCCTTCCGGATCCCGGAGGTCGTGGGCGCGGCGTGAGGCGGGGGCGAGCCGAGAAGACGGCGAGCTGAACAGACGGCTGCTCGTGGCAGCCGTATCGGGCTCGCGGTCGGTCAGCGGTCCGTCCTTGCCGCGGTCAGTCGCGCCGCTGGGGCCATGGGGACACCTCCCGCTCGAGCGAAGCCGAGAGTGGGGGAGGGTGGACGCAGGCGGCACCCGGTCAGCGCCGGTGAGTGAAAGCCTTGGCGCCGGGTGCCGCTTCGGCATGGCTCCGCGCAGCCCCGGTAAGAGGTGAACCCCAGCGTGTGGCACAATGGCTAGCTGTACTCGACAGTCGCACAGGACCCCTCTCTCCTCCGGCTGACGCGTCCATCGGGCACTCGGGTACCGCAACCCCACGCGGCTCTCTCGCCGTGCCCAACCACGTCAAATCCAGGAGAACCCACTCCCGTGGCAGTCAAGATCAAGCTGAAGCGTCTGGGCAAGATCCGTTCGCCTCACTACCGCATCGTCGTCGCCGACTCCCGTACCCGTCGTGACGGTCGTGCGATCGAGGAGATCGGCAAGTACCACCCGACGTACCACCCGTCGGTCATCGAGGTCGACGAGGAGCGCGTCGCGTACTGGCTGGGTGTCGGCGCGCAGCCGACCGAGCCCGTGCTCGCCATTCTGAAGAAGACCGGCGACTGGCAGAAGTTCAAGGGCGAGCCCGCTCCGGCGCCGCTCCTCGTGGCTCAGCCGAAGTCCTCCCGCCCGTCGTTCGAGGCCCTGGGCGGCGACGACGAGGGCAAGGGTGAGGCGATCACCCAGAAGAAGAAGGCCGAGAAGAAGGACGAGGCTGCCGCCGAGTCCGAGTCGACCGAGGCCTGAGCATGCTCGAGGAGGCTCTCGAGCACCTCGTCAAGGGCATCGTCGACTACCCCGACGACGTGCAGGTCGCTTCCCGCAACCTGCGCCGGGGGCGCGTACTCGAGGTCCGGGTCCACCCCGACGACCTCGGTAAGGTGATCGGCCGCAACGGCCGTACCGCCCGCGCCCTGCGTACCGTCGTGGGCGCCATCGGCGGCCGCGGTGTCCGTGTCGACCTCGTCGACGTGGACCACGTCCGCTGACGAACATCCGCAGCACCGGCTCGGGCCGGGGAGGGCCACTGGGCCGTCCCCGGCCCGTAGTCGTATGAGTTGTATGACAGGAGATCGAGCACAGTGCAGCTCGTAGTCGCACGGATCGGCCGCGCCCACGGCATCAAGGGCGAGGTCACCGTCGAGGTCCGCACCGACGAACCGGAACTCCGGCTCGGCCCCGGCGCCGTTCTGCTCACGGACCCCGCCTCGACGGGCCCCCTCACCATCGAGACCGGCCGGGTCCACAGCGGCCGGCTGCTTCTGCGCTTCGAGGGCGTCCGGGACCGCAACGCCGCCGAGGCTCTCCGCAACACCCTGCTGATCGCCGAGGTGGACCCGGAGGAACTGCCGGAAGAAGAGGACGAGTACTACGACCACCAGCTGATGGACCTGGACGTGGTCACCAAGGACGGCGTCGAGGTCGGCCGGATCACCGAGATCTCGCATCTGCCCTCCCAGGACCTGTTCATCGTCGAACGGCCCGACGGGAGCGAGGTGATGATCCCGTTCGTCGGGGAGATCGTCACCGAGATCGACCTGGAGGAGCAGAAGGCGGTCATCGACCCGCCCCCCGGTCTGATCGACGACCAGGCGGAGATCGCGTCCTCCCGGGACGAGACCTGATGCGGCTCGACGTCGTCACGATCTTCCCCGAGTACCTCGAACCCCTGAACGTCTCCCTCGTCGGCAAGGCCCGCGCGCGTGGACAGCTGAACGTACACGTCCACGACCTGCGGGGATGGACGTACGACCGGCACAACACGGTCGACGACACCCCGTACGGCGGCGGCCCCGGCATGGTCATGAAGACCGACCCCTGGGGCGACGCCCTCGACGACGTGCTGGCCCAGGGGTACGAGACGGGTTCCGCCCGGCCCGCGCTCATCGTCCCCACCCCCAGCGGCCGCCCCTTCACCCAGGCGCTCGCCGTCGAACTCTCCGAGCGCCCCTGGCTGGTCTTCACGCCGGCGCGCTACGAGGGCATCGACCGGCGTGTGATCGACGAGTACGCCACCCGCATGCCGGTGTACGAGGTGTCCATCGGCGACTACGTGCTCGCCGGCGGCGAGGCGGCCGTCCTCGTCGTCACCGAGGCCGTGGCGCGACTGCTGCCCGGGGTCCTCGGCAACGCCGAGTCCCACCGCGACGACTCCTTCGCGCCCGGCGCCATGGCCAACCTGCTGGAGGGGCCGGTCTACACCAAGCCCCCCGAGTGGCGCGGCCGGGAGATCCCCGAGGTGCTGCTCAGCGGCCACCACGGCAAGATCGCGCGCTGGCGGCGGGACGAGGCGCTGAAGCGGACGGCCGCCAACCGGCCCGACCTCATCGAGCGCTGCGACCCGAAGGTCTTCGACAAGAAGGACCGCGAGATGCTCTCCATCCTGGGCTGGACCCCGGATCCGGAGGGCGAACCGTACGGCCGATTTTGGCGGCGACCGGAGGGCGTGGAACAATAGGCCGCTGTTGTGCGTCGTCCGGCGCGCGCCCCTGCCACAGGGGGACACGACGCCCGCCCCGACCCGGACAGCATCCTCTCGTAACACCTAGCTCCCGCCTATGACCTGTGGCATGGGCGAAGAAAGCAGACGAAATGTCTCACCTGCTCGACTCCCTCGACTCCGCCTCGCTGCGGAGCGACATCCCGGCGTTCCGCCCGGGTGACACCGTCAACGTCCACGTCCGCGTCATCGAGGGCAACCGCTCCCGTGTGCAGCAGTTCAAGGGCGTGGTGATCCGTCGCCAGGGCGCCGGTGTCCGCGAGACCTTCACGGTCCGCAAGGTCTCGTTCTCCGTCGGCGTCGAGCGCACCTTCCCGGTGCACACCCCGATCGTCGAGAAGATCGAGCTCGTGACCCGCGGTGACGTCCGTCGCGCCAAGCTGTACTACCTGCGCGAGCTGCGCGGCAAGGCGGCGAAGATCAAGGAGAAGCGCGACAACTGATCGCGCGTTCGAGTCACAAGAGGTCGTCACACCGGGGCCGGATACGATCTGGCCCCGATGGACACCGAAGCACAGCAGCACATGGAGCGCGACCGTTCCCCCCGCCCTTCCGGCGTCGAGGTCTCCGAGGAGATCTCCGACACAGGAGGGTCGGAGGAGCGGTCGCGTTTCGCGTGGGTGGACCGGACCACCGCGTCGGTGCCGGGCGGCAGATACACCCTGACCGTGCTGATCTGCCTGCTTTTTCTGGCGCTCTTCAGCAACTTCGTGATGCAGCCGTTCCAGATTCCCAGCAGCTCCATGGCCGACTCATTGAGGATCGGGGACCGCGTTCTCGTAAATAAGTTGGCGTACCGTTTCGGATCTGAGCCGCAGCGCGGTGACGTCGTCGTGTTCGACGGCACCGGCTATTTCGGGAACGCCGACTACGTCAAGCGCGTTGTCGGCGTGGGGGGAGACCGGGTGGTCTGCTGCGACCAGGAGGGGAGGCTTGAGGTGAACGGCCGGTGGGTCGACGAGTCGTCGTTTCTGTACCCGGGCGACAGCCCGTCGAACGTACCCTTCGACGTGGTCGTCCCCGAGGGCAGACTGTTCCTCCTCGGCGACCACCGCAGTGACTCCAGTGACTCCCGTGACCATCTCGGGTCCCCCGGCGGCGGCATGGTCCCTCTCGTCTCCGTGATCGGCAGGGCCGAGTGGATCGCCTGGCCCGCAGACCACTGGACGCGGCTGGACCGCCCCGACGCGTACGCGCGTGTGCCCGCCGCCGGCGGTGCGCATGGGTAACCGCGGCAAACCCCGCGGTGCCCCTGCCAGCACCGCGGCCGACAATCTGCTGCCCACCGGCACCCGGCGGTCCGGGGGTGCCGCCCGGCCGAGCCGGGTCGAGCGGCGCAAGCTGGCCCGCAAGATCAAGCGGCGCAGACGTCGCTCCGCGGTCAAGGAGATCCCGCTCCTCGTCGGTGTCGCCGTCCTGATAGCCCTGGTCCTGAAGACCTTCCTCGTCCAGGCGTTCGTGATCCCGTCGGGCTCCATGGAGCAGACGATCCAGATCGGCGACCGGGTCCTGGTCGACAAGCTCACGCCCTGGTTCGGCTCCAAGCCCACCCGGGGTGACGTCGTCGTCTTCAAGGACCCGGGCGGTTGGCTGGAGGACGAGCAGACGACGGCCGTCACCGAGGACCCGATCGTCATCAAGCAGATAAAGGAAGGTCTGCAGTTCATCGGCCTTCTCCCCTCCGACGACGAGAAGGACCTGATCAAGCGGGTCGTCGCGGTCGGCGGTGACACCGTCAAGTGCTGCGACACCCAGGGCCGCGTCACCGTCAACGGCATGCCCCTGGACGAGACGGCGTACATCCACCCCGGCAACCAGCCCTCGACCCAGCGGTTCGAGGTGACCGTGCCACAGGGCCGCCTCTGGGTGATGGGCGACCACCGGGAGAACTCCGCCGACTCGCGCGCCCATCAGTCCGACGATTCGAAGACCGCTCAGTTCGGCGGTACGGTGCCGGAGGCCTCCGTCGTCGGCCGGGCCGTCGTCATCGCCTGGCCGGTCGGCCACTGGGGGCAGTTGGAGGAGCCTGACACGTTCTCCGCCGTGCCGAGCGGGTCGACCACCGCTCTCGGCGGTTCGCATAGGGTGGCCTCGGCGGATCGAAACGGATTGATCCCTCTCCCGACCCCTGCGGAACTCCCGCTCGTTATGGGAGTGGTGGGCCTGCACCGGCTGTGGCGCGGGCGGCGGTACGGAGTGAGGAGTGGATGTGGGGGATTTGGCGGTCGGCGCACGGTCCGGACACGGTGGTTCCGAAGAACGGCCGGAGCGATCCGACGAGGCGGCTTCCCCGGCCGCGGAGAACGTGGAGGACGTGGAGAGCGCCGTGAATTCCGAGGGTCCCGCCGGCTCCGGGAGTGACTCCCCGGACGGCGACGCGACGGACGGCGAGAACGGCGCCCGGACCTCGGCCGGCGACGGCGACCAGGACGAGCGACCCAGGAAGAAGCAGCGTTCCTTCTGGAAGGAACTGCCGATCCTGATCGGTATCGCGCTGGTGCTCGCGCTGCTGATCAAGACGTTCCTGGTGCAGGCGTTCTCCATCCCCTCCGACTCGATGCAGAACACCCTGCAGGAGGGCGACCGGGTCCTGGTCGACAAGCTCACCCCGTGGTTCGGCTCGGAGCCCGAGCGCGGCGAGGTCGTCGTCTTCCACGACCCGGCCGGCTGGCTGGACGGCGAGCCCACCCTGGAGCCCAACGCCGTGCAGCGCGTCCTCGGCTGGATCGGCCTGATGCCGTCCGCCGAGGAGAAGGACCTCATCAAGCGGGTCGTCGGTGTGGCCGGCGACACCGTGGAGTGCAAGGGCACCGGCCCGCTCAGGGTCAACGGCAAGGCGCTGAACGAGCCGTACGTGTACCCGGGCAACACCCCCTGCACGGTCGACGACACCGGCGGCCAGTTCAAGGTGAAGGTGCCCGAGGGCAAAATCTGGGTCATGGGTGACCACCGGCAGAACTCGCTGGACTCCCGCTACCACCAGAACGACAAGAACAAGGGCATGGTCCCCGTGAGCCAGGTCGTGGGCCGCGCCATCGTGGTCGCCTGGCCTCCCACCCGCTGGTCCACGCTGCCGGTTCCCGACACGTTCGACCAGAACCTGAGCGCCGCCGCCCCCGGCGCGCTCGGCCTCGCGGGCGCGGTGCCGTTGGTGCTGTGGCGCCGACGCCGCCTTCTGGCCACCGAAAGCCCGAGGGTTTCTGGCACGGGTACCGCCGGGTAGGGTGCCGTCCCAGATCGCCGATCTTCCGCGGCCCGCTCGGGGCCCGGACGGTCGATTCTCCGACCTGGGGGAGCACTGGGATGAGCGGGACGACAAGTCGTACGGACGAGGGCCGCGGACGGCTCGGCAGCAAGCTGTCGGGACTGGCCGTGGCCCTCGGCTGTGTGCTCTTCCTGGGCGGCTTCCTCTGGGGCGCGGTCGCCTACGCGCCCTACACCGTGCCGACCGACTCGATGTCCCCCACCATCACCTCCGGGGACCGCATACTCGCCGAGCGGGTGGACGGCTCCGAGATCAAGCGTGGTGACGTCGTGGTCTTCCGGCAGGAGAGCTGGGGCAACGCCCCCATGGTCAAGCGGGTCGTCGCGGTGGGCGGGGACACGGTCGCCTGCTGCACCGACGGCAAGCTGACCGTCAACGGCAAGCAGATCGACGAGGGGTACCTCCCCGAGGGCCAGCAGGCCGAGCTGACCGGCATCCCGGAGATCACCGTTCCCCAGGGCCGGCTGTTCCTCCTCGGTGACGAGCGCAGCGGCTCCCTGGACTCCACCGCCCACCTCACGGAGGCCGGCAACGGAACGGTGCCGCGCACCCATGTGGACGCGCGCGTGGACGCCGTCGTCTGGCCCATGGACGGCATGCTGGCCCGCCCCACCGGTTTCGAGGAGCTGGGCGCGCTCTCCTCTCCCGGCCCGCTGCGGCTGATCACCGCCGCGCTGGTCGTGGGCATGGTGCTCGTACTGGGCGGCGCGGCCTACGGGCCCGTCGCCAAGCGCGTCGGCGGACGCGGCCGTACGACGCAGGCGGAGCCGGCCGGTGTCGCCTGAGGACACGAACGGGGACCCGTCCGCGGACACGTACGAGGGCGGACTGCGCAGGGTGGCCCGGGTGATCCTGCTGGATCCGCAGGAGCGCATCCTGCTGCTGCACGGGCACGAGCCGGACGATCCTGCCGACGACTGGTGGTTCACGCCCGGCGGCGGCGTGGAGGGCACGGAGACCCGCGAGGAGGCCGCCCTGCGGGAACTGGTGGAGGAGACCGGGATCACGGACGTGGAGCTCGGCCCCGTGCTCTGGCGGCGGATGTGCTCCTTCCCTTTCGCCGGACGCCGCTGGGACCAGGACGAGTGGTACTACCTCGCCCGGACCCCCGAAACGCTTCAGGTGGCGCCCGTCGCGGCGGGTCTCACGGAGCTGGAACGGCGCAGTGTGGCCGGAGCACGCTGGTGGACGTGCGGGGAACTGGCCCGGACGCATGAGACGGTGTACCCGACCAGACTCGCCGAACTGCTTCGCACACTGCTCGACGAGGGTCCCCCTGCCAGACCCGTGGTCCTCGACACCGAAATTGTCTAGGGGCTCGCGGGACTGGCGCACAATGGTGGGATCGCACGGCTGAAGGGGAACATGCCATGAGCGCCGAGGACCTCGAGAAGTACGAGACCGAGATGGAGCTGAAGCTCTACCGGGAGTACCGCGATGTCGTCGGTCTGTTCAAATACGTGATCGAGACCGAGCGACGCTTCTATCTCACCAATGACTATGAGATGCAGGTGCACTCGGTCCAGGGCGAGGTGTTCTTCGAGGTGTCGATGGCGGACGCCTGGGTGTGGGACATGTACCGGCCGGCTCGGTTCGTGAAGCAGGTGCGGGTGCTCACGTTCAAGGACGTGAACATCGAGGAGCTGAACAAGAGCGATCTGGAGTTGCCGGGCAGCTGAGGCCGACTCGACGCCGAGGCGGTCGTCCTTCGTGTGGGTGATGAAGTTGTCCACAACCGGCTACTTGTCCACCAAGATCCAATAGCGGGCTGAGCCGCCCTCAGTGTTGGCGCCGGAGGTGGTGCCGACATGAGCAAGGCACGAGGCGACGACGCGCGCCGGAGCGAGGCACGAGGCGGCGGGAACCGCGGCGACAACGCCCGGGGCGCGCTCGGCAGGTACGGCGAGGAGCTGGCCGCGCGGCGGCTGGTCGCGGCCGGGATGACGGTCCTGGAGCGCAACTGGCGCGGCGGCAGGACCGGCGAGATCGACATCGTGGCCCGCGACGGGGACGCGCTGGTCGTCTGCGAGGTGAAGACCCGCAGGGCAGGCCCCTTCGGACATCCCATGGCGGCCGTCACGACGACCAAGGCCGAACGGCTGCGCGGCCTCGCCGAACGCTGGCTCCAGGAGCACGGAGGGAGCCCACCGGGCGGCGTCCGCATCGACGTGGTCGGTGTCGTCCTCCCCGACCGCGGGGCCCCCGTCGTGGAGCACGTGCGGGGGGTGGCCTGATGGGATTCGCCCGCACGTGCTCCGTGGCCCTCGTCGGCGTCGAGGGAGTCGTCGTCGAGGTCCAGGCCGATCTGGAACCGGGCGTGGCGGCCTTCACGCTGGTAGGACTGCCGGACAAGAGCCTGACGGAGAGCAAGGACCGGGTCAGGGCGGCCCTGGTCAACTCGGGCGCCGAATGGCCGCAGAAGAAGTTGACGGTGGGGCTCAGTCCGGCGTCGGTGCCGAAGGCCGGCAGTGGCTTCGATCTGGCGGTTGCCTGCGCGGTACTGGGGGCCTCCGAGCGGATCGATCCGCGGGTGCTCTCCGACATCGTGATGATCGGAGAGCTGGGGCTCGACGGCCGGGTCCGGCCGGTGCGGGGCATCCTGCCCGCCGTGCTGGCGGCCGCCGAGGCCGGATACGAGCAGGTGGTGGTGCCGGAGTGCGCGGCGGCAGAGGCCTCGCTGGTGCCTGGTGTCTCGGTACTGGGGGTGCGCACCCTGCGGCAACTGATCGCCGTGCTCGCGGACGAACCCGTGCCGGACGAGGAGCCCGACGAGGGACGCCCGGACCCGCTCATGGCGGGACTCCGCCTGCCGGGCGCGGGGGCGGCCACGGGCGTGCACACGGCAGGAGCCGCACAACAGGACCATGGCCATGATCTCGCCGATGTCGTCGGTCAGCTCGCGGCCCGGACCGCGGTGGAGGTCGCCGCAGCCGGTGGACACCACCTCTTCCTCGAAGGGCCACCCGGGGCGGGCAAGACCATGCTCGCGGAGCGGCTGCCGGCCATCCTGCCGAAGCTGGCCAGGGAGGAGTCGCTGGAGGTCACGGCGGTCCACTCGATCGCCGGTCTGCTGCCTCCCGGCAAGCCCCTGGTCGACGACGCGCCCTACTGCGCCCCCCACCACTCGGCCACGATGCAGTCCCTGGTCGGCGGCGGGCAGGGCATCGCCCGCCCCGGAGCGGTCTCTCTCGCCCACCGCGGGGTGCTCTTCCTCGACGAGACCCCTGAGTTCAGCAGCCATGCCCTGGATGCCCTTCGGCAGCCGCTGGAGGCGGGGCACGTCGTGATCGCGCGCAGCGCGGGAGTGGTCCGGTTCCCGGCGAAGTTCCTGATGGTCCTCGCCGCCAATCCCTGCCCCTGTGGTCGGTTCTCGCGGACGGACGACCTGTGCGAGTGCCCGTCCGCGGCGATCCGCCGCTATCAGGCCCGGCTCTCCGGGCCGCTGCTGGACAGGGTCGACCTGAGGGTCGAGGTCGACCGGGTCACCCGGACCGAACTCACCGGGCGGGGGGCCCGGGGCGAGTCCACGGCGACGGTGGCCGACCGTGTGCGCTCGGCGAGGGAACGAGCGGCCGAACGACTGATGGGCACGCCCTGGCGGACGAACAGCGAAGTACCGGGGCGCGAACTGCGCAGCCGGTGGCATGCGGCCCCAGGCGCCATGGACGAGGCCGAGCGCTGCCTGGAGCGGGGCGTACTGACCGCGCGCGGACTGGACCGGGTGCTCCGGGTCGCCTGGACCATCGCCGACCTCGTCGGCCATGACCGCCCCGACGCGACGGACGTCGATCTGGCTCTGCAACTGCGCACCGGAGTGCCGCGCGGGGTGCCGATGGCGATCGGCGCGCTGACGTGAGGCCCGAGACGTTCATGGGTGGGCGTGCCATGACGGGCGGCGGAGGGGTGCCGGACGGCGAGCGGCTCGACCGGGCCTTCCTGGCCCGCGTCCTCGAACCCGGCGACGAACTCGGCGGGCGATGGCTGCGGGAGTTCGGGGCCCGGGAAGTGGTGCGGAGGGTCTCCGGGGGCGGGCGACCGCTGCCACAGGCCTCCGAGAAGCGGTGGGCGGGCCTGTGCGCCCGAGCCGGACGGGCCGATCCCGCAGGCGACCTGGCACAGGCGCGGGACGCCGGAGTCCGGTTCCTCGTCCCCGGTGACGGGGAGTGGCCCCGCCAGCTCGACGACCTCGGGGACGGCCGGCCGGTGGGGTTGTGGGTGCGAGGGGCGGCGAACGTACGGATGTGGGCGCTGCGGTCGGTGGCCGTCGTGGGGGCGCGGGCCTGTACGGAGTACGGGGCGCACATGGCGTCGGCACTGGGCGCGGGGCTGGCCGAGCGGGGGTGGGTGGTGGTGTCCGGGGGCGCGTACGGCGTGGACGGCGCCGCGCACCGGGGCGTGCTCGGGGCCGGCGGCGCGACCGTCGCCGTGCTGGCCTGCGGGGTGGACCGGCCGTATCCCCGGGGGCATGTCCAGCTGATCAGCAGGATCGCGGAACAGGGGCTGGTGGTGGGGGAGTTGCCGCCGGGGGAGCACCCGACGCCGAGCCGGTTCATTCTGCGCAACCGGGTCATCGCCGCGCTCACCAGGGGAACCGTGGTCGTGGAGGCCGCCTACCGCAGCGGTGCGCTGGTCACGGCGCGGGCGGCACAGCGGTTGGGCCGGTTCACCATGGGGGTGCCGGGACCCGCCACCTCGGCGCTCTCGGCCGGCGTGCACGACCTGCTGCGGGGCGGCGCCGCCCTCGTGTCCGACGCCGCCGAAGTCGTGGAGCTGGTGGGTGACATGGGAGAGCTCGCGCCCGACCGCCGGGGTCCCGTACTCCCCCGTGACCTGCTGGAACCCGGAGCGCGGCAGGTGCTGGCCGCCTTGCCGGGGCAGGGTGGCGCGGTGCCCGACGACATCGCCCGAGAGGCGGGGACGACCGTCGACGACGCGGTCGGGAGGCTGTACGAACTGCGCGCACTCGGTTACGTCGAACGACACGGCGACGGCTGGAAGTTGACACGCCAGGCGATGATCTCCGTCTCGCCCGATCGGAGGTCGGGTTGACGGAGCGTGTTCGGCCGTCCGGGGGAACGCCGACGGCCTTGCGGTTTCTGGCAGTTGGTGCGTCGGAGAGTCCGCGCAGCGCGATTGTCGTGACCCGGTGGGGCGTCCAGCGGAACGTATCTGCGCACCGGCGATCCCTCGGCCTTCGCGCACTGCGACTCCCCAGTCACGCTACGCTCACGAGGATTCCGACTCAGGACAGGCAACTCGACATCAGACCGACAGCTCACCCAGGCACCCCCAGTTCACGGCAGAACGGCACAAGGCGACGAATGCCCCAGCACACCTCCGGGTCTGACCGGGCGGCGCTACCCTCCGCCGCTCGCGGCACCGTGCGCCCACCCGCCCCCTCGACACTCGACGAGCTGTGGCGGACGTACAAGACGACGGGCGACGACCGGCTGCGCGAGCAGCTGATCCTGCACTACTCACCGCTGGTGAAGTACGTGGCGGGCCGGGTGAGCGTCGGCCTGCCGACCAACGTCGAGCAGGCGGACTTCGTCTCGTCCGGGGTCTTCGGGCTCATCGACGCGATCGAGAAGTTCGACATCGACCGGGAGATCAAGTTCGAGACGTACGCGATCACCCGGATCCGCGGTGCCATGATCGACGAACTGCGCGCGCTGGACTGGATCCCCCGGTCGGTCCGGCAGAAGGCCCGCAATGTCGAGCGGGCCTACGCCACGCTGGAGTCACGGCTCAGACGCACCCCGAGCGAGGGCGAGGTCGCCGCCGAGATGGGCATCGCGGTCGACGAACTCCACGCGGTCTTCAGTCAGTTGTCGCTGGCCAACGTGGTGGCGCTGGAGGAGCTGCTGCATGTCGGGGGCGAGGGCGGCGACCGGCTGAGCCTGATGGACACGCTGGAGGACACCGCCGCGGACAATCCGGTCGAGGTCGCCGAGGACCGGGAGCTGCGCCGTTTCCTGGCTCGGGCCATCAACACGCTGCCCGAGCGGGAGAAGACCGTCGTCACGCTCTACTACTACGAGGGGCTCACCCTCGCGGAGATCGGGAACGTGCTGGGGGTCACCGAGAGCCGGGTGAGTCAGATCCACACGAAATCGGTGCTGCAGCTGCGGGCGAAGCTGGCGAGTTTCGGCCGTTGACCCGCTCGGATCCGGCCGGATGTCGACGGGTGGCCGGCGATGGGGGCGGGTGCGGGCCGAAGGGGTGCAGGGCGGCCTGCGGCGAGGGCGCGTCGGGGAAGGCACTCCCGTGGGTGGCGGTACGTCCGTAAAGTGGATGACGTGCCAAGGATTCGAGCGGCCTCCGTGGCCGAGCACCGGTCGATGCAGCGAGCCGCCCTGCTGGACGCGGCTCGCTCGCTGTTGTCCGAGGGTGGGACGGAGGCGTTGACGTTCCCCGCCCTCGCCGAGCGCACGGGGCTGGCGCGGTCGTCCGTGTACGAGTACTTCCGGTCGCGGGCCGCCGTCGTCGAGGAGCTGTGCGAGGTCGACTTTCCCGTGTGGGCGGCGGAGGTCGAGGCGGCGATGGCCGCGGTCGAGCGGCCCGAGGGCAAGGTCGAGGCGTACGTCCGCAAGCAGTTGGAGCTGGTCGGGGACCGGCGGCATCGGGCCGTGGTGGCGATCTCGGCGAGCGAGTTGGACGCCGGCGCGCGGGAGAAGATCCGGGCGGCGCACGGGGGGCTCGTCGCGATGATCGTGGAAGCTCTGGCGGACCTCGGGCAGGCGGAACCCCGGTTGGGGGCGATGCTGTTGCAGGGGGTCGTGGACGCGGCTGTGCGGCGTATCGAGCTGGGAGCGGCCGAGGACCCCTCCGCGATCACCGAGGCGGCTGTGGCCATGGCGCTGCGCGGTGTGCGGGGCTGAGGCCGCGGCGCCCGGGGGCGAGGCAGCGTCTCGTGGAGGGTGCCCAGGGCGGCGACCTGCGACGGCCTGGCTACTCGGGCACCGGCAGCAGGCGTGACGGGCCCATTCGCAGCAGCGAGGGCGGTAGCAGCGTGAGTGGGTCCAGGTAGGTGTCCCCTCTGCGCAGGCCCCAGTGGAGGCATGCCGTCGGGCAGTGCGAAGGGCTGGCCTCCACAGTGCCCAGGGGGGTGCCCGCCGTCACCTCGGCGCCCTTCTTCACCGAGGTCCGGACCGGTTCGTAGGTCGTGCGCAGGGGCGGGTCGCCGGTGCCGGTCAGTTCGACCGAGACGACTCCTCGGCCCGCCACCCGGCCCGCGAACGAGACGCGGCCCGGGGCCACCGCGCGGACCGGGGAACCGGGCCGCGCGGCAAGATCGACGCCCCGGTGACCTCGGGCGTAGGGGGTCGGCGGGGGCTCCCAGGCCCGTGTCACCAGGGGCCGCAGACCGACGGGCCAGGCGCGGGCCACGGCGGGGACGGGTTCCTCGGCGGCTGGTGGCGCCGGGGCGGCGTCCTGTCCCGGGGCCGCGCGGGGTGCCGTGGTCCAGGCCGTCAGCAGGAGCGCCGACATCAGGCACAGCAGCAGGGTCGGCCACGTGCCGGTACGTCGTGCGGGTGTGGGCCCATCGGGCATTTCGTCGGACATGGGGGAAGCGTCCCGCGAGTGGCGCGATCATGGCCGGGATCTGTGGAGTACTCGTCGGTTGTGGATATCGGCGTCACCCGGGGCCTCCTGGGTCCCGTACACTTCTGGTGGCGATCCGGGTCACCGGGTCGACTTCGCACGCCCCGGTACGAGGTCCGTCAGATTCGTCGGACGGTCCGTATCAGCGCCCCTCGGTCCTTCGTGGCAACGGCGCATCGCGGGCGTCAGGCGCGGGAGCCGTCCGGTTCTCGCGGCACAACCGAGAAACACAAGGAGAACGGCCATGGCCGTCGTCACGATGCGGGAGCTGCTGGAGAGCGGCGTCCACTTCGGTCACCAGACCCGTCGCTGGAACCCGAAGATGAAGCGCTTCATCTTCACCGAGCGCAACGGCATCTACATCATCGACCTGCTCCAGTCGCTGTCGTACATCGACCGCGCCTACGAGTTCGTCAAGGAGACCGTCGCCCACGGCGGCACGGTCATGTTCGTCGGCACGAAGAAGCAGGCGCAGGAGGCCATCGCCGAGCAGGCCACCCGCGTCGGCATGCCCTACGTCAACCAGCGCTGGCTGGGCGGCATGCTCACCAACTTCTCGACCGTCTACAAGCGTCTGCAGCGCCTCAAGGAGCTCGAGCAGATCGACTTCGAGGACGTCGCCGCGTCGGGTCTCACCAAGAAGGAGCTCCTCGTGCTCTCGCGCGAGAAGGCCAAGCTGGAGAAGACCCTCGGTGGTATCCGCGAGATGCAGAAGGTGCCCAGCGCCGTCTGGATCGTGGACACCAAGAAGGAGCACATCGCGGTCGGCGAGGCCCGGAAGCTCAACATCCCGGTCGTCGCCATCCTCGACACCAACTGCGACCCCGACGAGGTCGACTACAAGATCCCCGGCAACGACGACGCGATCCGCTCCGTCACGCTGCTCACCCGTGTGATCGCCGACGCGGTCGCCGAGGGCCTCATCTCCCGCTCGCGTGTCGCCACCGAGGGCAAGGGTGACAAGGCCGCGGGCGAGCCGCTGGCCGCGTGGGAGCGCGACCTGCTCGAGGGCGAGAAGAAGGCCGACGAGGCTCCGGCCGCCGCTGAGGCTCCGGCTGCCGCCGAGGCCCCGGCCGAGGCTCCTGCCGACGCCCCCGCCGAGGCTCCGGCCGAGGCCGCTGCCGAGGCCCCCGCCGCCGAGGCTCCGGCCGCGGACGCCGAGCAGGCCTGACCTTCACGGTCGTAGGGCTGTCGACATGACGGCGGGTGGCGCCGAGCGCGCCACCCGCCGTTCACCCACAGCCCGTAGATCTTCGGCGGGCGCCCGCCCTACGAGCGGCGGCGGACGCCGACTTCGAGACTTCGAACTCCGAGAAGAGATTCACAGATCATGGCGAACTACACCGCCGCCGACGTCAAGAAGCTCCGCGAGCTCACCGGCGCCGGCATGATGGACTGCAAGAAGGCGCTGGACGAGGCCGAGGGCAACGTCGACAAGGCCGTCGAGGCCCTGCGCATCAAGGGCCAGAAGGGCGTCGCCAAGCGCGAGGGCCGCTCCGCCGAGAACGGCGCCGTGGTCTCCATCATCGCCGACGACAACACCTCCGGTGTCCTCGTCGAGCTGAAGTGCGAGACGGACTTCGTCGCCAAGGGCGAGAAGTTCCAGGCCGCCGCGAACGCCATCGCCGCGCACGTCGCCGCGACCTCCCCGGCCGACCTCGACGCCCTGCTCGCCTCCGAGATCGAGGCCGGCAAGACCGTCCAGGCGTACGTCGACGAGGCCAACGCCAACCTCGGCGAGAAGATCGTTCTCGACCGCTTCGCGCAGTTCGCCGACGGCTTCGTCTACGCCTACATGCACCGCACCATGCCCGACCTGCCCCCGCAGATCGGTGTCCTGGTCGAGCTGGACAAGGCCGACGCCGACCTCGCCAAGGGTGTCGCCCAGCACATCGCCGCCTTCGCGCCGAAGTACCTCTCCAAGGAGGACGTGCCGGCCGAGGTCGTCGAGTCCGAGCGCCGCGTCGCCGAGGAGACCACCCGCGCCGAGGGCAAGCCCGAGGCCGCCCTGCCGAAGATCGTCGAGGGTCGCCTCAACGGCTTCTTCAAGGACGCCACGCTGCTCGGCCAGCCCTACGCGCTGGACAACAAGAAGTCGGTCCAGAAGGTGCTGGACGAGGCCGGTGTCACCCTGAAGCGCTTCACGCGTATCAAGGTCGGCATCTGAGTCCGTTACGCGACCAGCGCCCGGCCCCGATAGGGTCGAGTGCAGTCGTTCGCGTACGCCGCCCCGTGCGCGCGTGACGCGATACGGACGACAGCAGATCTGACGAGGAGGCCATTGCCGCGCATGGGATGCGAACACCACCCCACCGGCAATGGCCTTCTTCGTATGTGCGACACGTAAAGAGGCGAGATCCCCATGACCACCAAGCCCCAGAAGAGCGACGACGGCAAATTGAGCGGCCGGTTTCTGCTGAAGCTGTCCGGAGAAGCGTTCTCCGGGGGCGGTGGCCTCGGCGTCGACCCCGACGTGGTGCACGCGATCGCCCGTGAGATCGCGGCCGTCGTACGCGACGGCGCGGAGATCGCCGTAGTCATCGGCGGCGGCAACTTCTTCCGCGGCGCCGAACTCCAGCAGCGTGGCATGGACCGGGCCCGCTCCGACTACATGGGCATGCTCGGCACGGTCATGAACTGCCTCGCCCTCCAGGACTTCCTGGAGAAGGAAGGGATCGACAGCCGCGTCCAGACCGCCATCACCATGGGTCAGGTCGCCGAGCCGTACATCCCGCTGCGTGCCGTGCGCCACCTGGAGAAGGGCCGTGTGGTCATCTTCGGCGCCGGCATGGGCATGCCGTACTTCTCCACCGACACCACCGCCGCCCAGCGCGCCCTGGAGATCGACGCCGAGGCGCTGCTGATGGGCAAGAACGGCGTGGACGGGGTCTACGACTCCGACCCCAAGACCAACCCGGACGCGGTCAAGTTCGACTCCCTCGGCTACGGCGAGGTCATCACCCGCGAGCTGAAGGTCGCCGACGCCACCGCGATCACGCTCTGCCGTGACAACAAGCTCCCGATCGTCGTGTTCGAGCTTCTCAAGGAGGGCAATATCGCGCGGGCCGTCAAGGGTGAGAAGATCGGCACTCTCGTGGGTGATCAGGGAAGCCGGGCCTGACCGGGTCCTTCCCCTGCCCGGGGGACGGAGCCTGACCGGAGGATGGACAATGTCCTGCCGGTCGGGAACCGTGCAGGAACAAGACGCGACGCAGCCGGCCGCCGACGTGACCAAGTACAGCTGCCGGGCCTACTCAAGACACGCAGGAGCAAGTGGTGATCGAAGAGACCCTCCTCGAGGCCGAGGAGAAGATGGAGAAGGCCGTCGTGGTCGCCAAGGACGACTTCGCCGCGATCCGCACCGGTCGTGCGCACCCGGCGATGTTCAACAAGATCGTGGCTGACTACTACGGCGCACTGACGCCGATCAACCAGCTCGCCTCGTTCTCGGTGCCGGAGCCGCGCATGGCCGTGGTGACCCCGTTCGACAAGACCGCCCTGCGCAACATCGAGCAGGCGATCCGCGACTCCGACCTCGGCGTCAACCCGAGCAACGACGGCAACATCATCCGAGTGGTGTTCCCCGAGCTGACCGAGGAGCGCCGCCGCGAGTACATCAAGGTCGCCAAGAGCAAGGCGGAGGACTCCAAGGTGTCCATCCGCTCGGTCCGTCGCAAGGCCAAGGACGCGATCGACAAGCTCGTCAAGGACGGCGAGGTCGGCGAGGACGAGGGCCGCCGTGCGGAGAAGGAGCTCGACGACACCACCGCGAAGTACGTCGCCCAGGTGGACGAGCTGCTCAAGCACAAGGAAGCGGAGCTCCTCGAGGTCTGATGAACGACTCTTCCTGGGGGGCGCCGCCACAAGCCGGGTACTGGGCGCCGACCGACCGGGGACCTGTCCAGGGGCATGCCCCGGCGGGTCCCACGTACGATGCGCCTGAGGCCCAGCAGACTCGCCCCATGCCCATCGTGCCCGACGTACCCGCGCATGGCGGGAACCAGGACGACGATCGGGGGGCCGCTCGGCAGGCCGGTCCCCCGTTCGGTGACGAGACGCCGTCGGCGCGGCCCCACGGGGCGGCGCCGCAGAAGCCGGAGCCCATGCCCGACGCCCCGCAGCCCGCCCCGCAGAAGAAGAGCGCGGGCCGTGACCTGGGCGCCGCCATAGGTGTCGGCGTCGCGCTGGGTGCGGTCATCGTCGCGTCGCTGTTCATCGTCAAGGCCGCGTTCGTCGGCGTGATAGCAGTCGCCGTCGTCGTCGGTCTGTGGGAGCTCACCTCGCGCCTGCAGGAACGCAAGGGCATCAAGGCGCCCCTCGTGCCGCTCGCGGTCGGCGGGGCCGCCATGGTCGTCGCCGGGTACGTCCGCGGGCCCGAGGGCGCGTGGGTGGCGATGGCGCTCACCGCGCTCGCCGTTCTGGTCTGGCGGATGACCGAACCGCCGGAGAACTACCTGAAGGACGTCACGGCGGGGGTCTTCGCGGCCTTCTACGTGCCGTTCCTGGCCACCTTCGTCGCGCTCATGCTCACCGCCGACGACGGGCCGCAGCGGGTCCTGGTGTTCCTGGTGCTGACCGTCGTCAGCGACACGGGCGCGTACGCCGTCGGCTGGCGGTTCGGCACGCACAAGCTCGCGCCGCGCATCAGCCCCGGCAAGACCCGCGAGGGGCTGCTCGGCGCGATCGCCTTCGCCATGGTCGCGGGCGCGCTGCTCATGGAGTTCGTCATCGACGACGGGGCCTGGTGGCAGGGCCTGCTCCTCGGCCTCGCCGTCGCGGCCAGCGCCACGCTGGGCGACCTCGGCGAGTCCATGATCAAGCGGGACCTCGGCATCAAGGACATGGGCACGCTCCTGCCGGGCCACGGCGGCATCATGGACCGCCTGGACTCCCTCCTCCCGACCGCCCCTGTGGTCTGGCTCCTGCTGGTGCTCTTCGTGGGCTCCGGCTGACCGGCCGGTCGCGACCACGTGCTGTGCGCGGGCCCTCGTCCTGGTTCTCCGGGGCGGGGGCCCCACGCGTGCGGGAACGTCGGGCTTCCGACCGGCCCTGGGGATGGCGCTGGGAACGGCGTTGGGACCGGCTTTGAGGCCGGCCTTCTGACGGGGACGGGTCACACGATTCGATCTGCGACACTGGGAGGGTTATGCCTGCACCCGGAGAACTCACATTCGTCGCCCCCCGCGGAGCCAAGAAGCCGCCGCGGCATCTTGCTGATCTTTCGCCTGTGGAGCGGAAGGAGGCTGTGGCCGCGATCGGGGAGAAGCCGTTTCGCGCCAAGCAGCTCTCGCAGCACTACTTCGCGCGGTACGCGCACGACCCGGAGCAGTGGACCGACATCCCCGCGGGTGCGCGGGCGAAGCTCCAGGAGGCGCTGCTTCCCGAGCTGATGACGGTCGTGCGGCATCTGTCGACCGACCAGGAGACCACGCGCAAGACGCTGTGGCGGCTGTTCGACGGGACGCTCGTCGAGTCGGTGCTGATGCGGTACCCGGACCGGGTCACCATGTGCATCAGTTCGCAGGCCGGGTGTGGAATGAACTGTCCGTTCTGTGCCACGGGGCAGGCGGGTCTCGACCGAAATCTGTCCACCGCCGAGATCGTCCATCAGATCGTCGACGGGATGCGGGCGCTGCGGGACGGGGAGATTCCCGGCGGGCCCGCGCGGCTCTCCAACATCGTCTTCATGGGGATGGGCGAGCCGCTCGCCAACTACAACCGGGTCGTCGGGGCCATTCGCCGGCTCACCGATCCGGAGCCGGACGGACTGGGGCTGTCGCAGCGCGGGATCACCGTGTCGACGGTCGGGCTGGTGCCCGCCATCCACCGGTTCGCCGACGAGGGGTTCAAGTGTCGGCTCGCCATCTCCCTGCACGCCCCGGACGACGAGCTGCGTGACACGCTCGTCCCCGTGAACACCCGGTGGCAGGTGCGCGAGGTGCTGGACGCCGGGTGGGAGTACGCGGCCAGGTCCGGGCGTCGGCTGTCCATCGAGTACGCGCTGATCCGGGACATCAACGACCAGGCGTGGCGCGGCGACCGGCTGGGCCGGCTGCTCAAGGGCAAGCCGGTGCATGTGAACCTGATTCCGCTCAACCCGACTCCGGGCTCCAAGTGGACCGCCTCCCGGCCCGAGGACGAGAAGGCGTTCGTCGAGGCCATCGCCGCCCATGGTGTGCCGGTGACCATCCGGGACACCCGGGGGCAGGAGATCGACGGGGCGTGCGGTCAGCTCGCGGCGACCGAGAGGTAGTCTGAGACCCGTACGTACATATTCATATTCCGACAGGGGAGCGCCACAGCGCTGAGAGTGCGGCATCCGGGCCGCAGACCCTCTGAACCTCGCCCAGGTCATTCTGGGTAGGAAGTTCGGTCATCACTCAAGCTGTTGCGCCCTGCCCGGGAGCCTTCGAAGCGACGAAGGACCCGGGCGGGGCCGCGTCTCTTCCTGGTCACTTCCAGGAGGAATGAAACCAGTGGGCATCACCAGGAGAGCAACGGTTCTCGTCGTCGGCCTCGGGCTCGTCACGCTGTCCGCGTGCGGCTCGTCCTCGGACGACACCGGCTCCGGCTCCGGCGGCTCCAAGACCGTCACCCTCGTCAGCCACGGCTCCTTCGCCTACTCCAAGGACGTGCTGAAGGCGTTCGAGAAGGAGTCCGGGTACAAGGTCAAGGTCCTCAAGAGCGGGGACGCGGGGCAGGCCGTCAACCAGGCGATCCTGACCAAGGACAACCCGCAGGGCGACGTCTTCTTCGGCGTCGACAACACACTGCTCTCGCGCGCGCTCGACAACGGCCTCTTCCAGCCGTACGAGGCGAAGGGGCTCGACAAGGTCGGTGCCGAGTACCAGTTGGACAAGGACGAGCACCGGGTCACGCCCATCGACTCCGGTGACATCTGCGTCAACTACGACAAGGCCTACTTCAGCGAGAAGAAGATCGAGCCGCCGCGGTCGTTCGACGATCTGATCAAGCCCGAGTACAAGGACCTGCTGGTCACCGAGAACGCCTCCACCTCCTCACCGGGGCTCGGCTTCGTCCTCGGCACGGCCGCGAAGTACGGCGACGGCGGCTGGGAGGGCTACTGGGAGAAGCTCAAGGCCAACGGCGTGAAGGTCGTCGACGGCTGGGAGCAGGCGTACTACCAGGAGTTCTCCGGGTCGACGGACGGCAAGAAGGCGGGCGGCGACCGGCCTCTCGTCGTGTCGTACGCCTCCTCGCCGCCCGCCGAGGTCGTCTACGCGGACCCGCGGCCGAAGACCGCGCCCACCGGGGTCGCCGAGGGCACCTGCTTCCGGCAGATCGAGTTCGCGGGGCTGCTGAGCAACGCGAGGAACGCCGAGGGCGGCAAGGCGCTGATCGACTTCCTGATCTCGAAGCGGTTCCAGGAGGACATGCCGCTCAACATGTTCGTGTACCCGGTGGTCGAGGGGGCGTCCGTACCCCCAGAGTTCACCGAGTACGGGCCCGCGGCGAAGGACCCCGAGACCATGGCGCCGAAGAAGATCGCCGAGAACCGTGACCAGTGGGTCAAGTCGTGGACCTCACTCGTACTGAAGTAACCGAGTCAGCCGAGCCGGCCGCGGCAGCCGCGTCGGACGAGCCCGTCGTGGCCGCGCCGCCTCGACCTCGCCGACCGGGTTCCGGTCGGCCGGGGGGCGCGGCGCGGCTCGGGCTCATGGCGGTGCCCGTCGCGTTCTTCGGGGTGTTCTTCGCCTATCCCGTCGCGGCGATCGTCGCCCGGGGGCTGAAGGCAGGCGGGAGCTGGGACCTCGGGCGGATCGGGGAGGTGCTGGGGGACCCGGGGATCCGGCACGTGCTGTGGTTCACCACCTGGCAGGCGTTCGTCTCGACCGCGCTCACGCTGGTGATCGCGCTCCCCGGCGCGTATGTGTTCGCGCGCTTCGATTTCAAGGGCAAGGATTTTCTGCGGGCGGTCGTGACCGTGCCGTTCGTCCTGCCCACCGTGGTCGTCGGAACGGCGTTCCTGGCACTGGTCGGGCGCGGCGGGCTCTTCGACGAGCTGTGGGGCGTACGGCTGGACACGACGGTCTGGGCGATTCTCCTCGCTCATGTGTTCTTCAACTATGCGGTCGTCGTACGGACGGTCGGCGGCCTCTGGGCACAGCTCGATCCCCGGCAGGAGGAGGCCGCGCGGATGCTCGGCGCCTCCCCGCTCGCGGCCTGGCGCAAGGTGACCCTCCCGGCGCTCGCGCCCGCCGTGGCCGCCGCGGCGCTGATGGTCTTCCTCTTCACCTTCACCTCGTTCGGGGTCGTGCAGATCCTCGGCGGGCCGACCTTCTCCACGCTCGAAGTCGAGATCTACCGCCAGACCTCGGAGATCTTCGACCTGTCCACCGCCGCCGTACTGACGCTGGTGCAGTTCGTCGCGGTCGGGCTGATCCTCGCCGTGCACGCCGCGACCGTACGGCGGCGGGAGACCGCCCTGCGCCTGGTGGACGCCTCGCTCACCGCCCGTCGACCGCGCGGGGCGGGGCAGTGGGCACTGCTGGGCACGGTCCTGGCGACCGTCGTCGTGCTGATCCTGCTGCCGTTGGGCGTGCTGGTGGAGCGGTCGTTCGACGCCCCCGGCTTCGGCTCGTACAAGGCGCTGACCAGTGACGAGAGCGGGATCTTCCTGGTCGCGCCGATCGAGGCGATCGGGAACTCGCTGCGCTACGCGGCTGCCGCGACCGCCATCGCCCTGCTCGTCGGCGGACTCGCCGCCGCCGCGCTCACCCGGCGGGCGGGCCGACTCGTGCGGGGCTTCGACGCGTTGCTGATGCTGCCGCTCGGGGTGTCCGCGGTGACCGTCGGTTTCGGGTTCCTGATCGCTCTGGACGAGCCGCCGCTGGACCTGCGGTCGTCGTGGATCCTCGTACCGCTCGCGCAGGCCCTGGTCGGCGTCCCCTTCGTCGTGCGGACCATGCTGCCCGTGCTCCGCGCGGTGGACGAACGGCTGCGGGAGGCCGCGGCCGTGCTCGGCGCGTCGCCGTGGCGGGTGTGGCGCGAGGTCGATCTGCCCATGGTGCGACGGGCGTCGCTCGTCGCGGCCGGGTTCGCCTTCGCCGTGTCGCTCGGGGAGTTCGGGGCGACCGTGTTCATCGCGCGCGCCGACAATCCGACGCTGCCGGTCGCCGTGGCGCGGCTGCTCGGACGGCCCGGTGAACTCAACTACGGCCAGGCGATGGCCCTTTCGACGATTCTGATGGTGGTGTGCGCGGTGTCCCTGCTGGTGCTGGAACGCCTGCGCACCGATCGCACGGGGGAGTTCTGATGTTGCTCAGGCTTGAGGACGCGACCGTACGATTCGACGGACGGCCCGTGCTCGACCGGGTCGACCTGGAGGTCGCCGAGCACGAGATCGTCTGTGTGCTGGGGCCCAGCGGCAGCGGCAAGTCGACGCTGTTGCGGGTGGTGGCCGGGCTCCAACCCCTCGACGGCGGGCGGGTGTCGCTCGACGGGCTGGACCAGCGAGGCGTGCCCGCCCACAAACGTGGTGTCGGCCTGATGTTCCAGGACCACCAGCTCTTCCCCCAGCGCGACGTCGCCGGCAACGTCGCCTTCGGGCCCCGTATGCACGGCGCGGCGAAGAGCGAACGGGCCGCTCGCGTGGAGGAGTTGCTGGAGCTGGTGGGACTGCACGGGGCCGCGCGCCGGCGCGTCGGGGAGCTGTCCGGCGGTGAGCAGCAGCGGGTGGCGCTGGCCCGGGCCCTCGCGCCGCGCCCCCGGCTGCTGATGCTCGACGAGCCCCTCGGCCAGCTGGACCGGTCGCTGCGGGAGCGCCTGGTCGTCGAACTCCGTGAGCTGTTCGGGGAGTTGGGCACGACCGTGCTGGCGGTCACGCACGACCAGGGCGAGGCTTTCGCGCTGGCCGACCGGGTCGTGGTGATGCGTGACGGGCGGATCGCCCAGTCCGGTACGCCCCTTGAGGTGTGGTGTCGGCCGGTGGACGAGTTCGTGGCTCGTTTCCTCGGCTTCGACAACGTGGTCGAGGCGACGGTGACCGGGCAGGCGGCGGACACGGTGTGGGGCAAGGTGCCGGTGCCGGAGGGGTCACCGCAGGGGGCGTGCGCGCTGCTCGTGCGGCCCGCCGGCGTACGACTGGTGGGCGCGGCCGACGGGCTGCGCTGCACGGTGGCCGCGCGCACGTTCCGGGGCACGCATGTCGCGCTGCACCTCCAGCCGGAGGGCGCCCCGCGACTGGAGGCGGCGTGCGCGCTGCGGGACGCTCCGGAGCCCGGGGACGAGGTCGGCGTGAGCTTCGACGGGGACGAAATTGTCGTGCTGGGAGCCGGTCCCGCCGCATAAGGTGCGGCATCATGGCGATGCGTACGCAAGAACCCCGGGCGCGGCATGAGCGCTACTGTGCCGAGATCGAGCTGCAGGTACGGAAGTTGCGGGGCCTGGTGACCTCCGGCGCCGATCTGTCGGCGACCGTGCCGACCTGCCCCGACTGGTCGCTGGAGCAGCTGCTGCGGCACACCGGCGGTGCCATGCGCTGGGTCGAACTGAACGTACGGACCCGGGCGAAGGAGGAGGTCCCCGAGGCGGACGTCCCGCTGTACGAGGGGCCGGAGCCGCAGGGGGACCCGGCGGCGCTGGACGCCTGGCTCGCGGAGTGCGGTGAGATGGCCGTGGCCACCCTGCGCGAGGCGGGCCCCGAGGCGCCCGTGTGGTCGTGGGGGTGGGAGCACAGCGCGGGCTTCTGGGCCCGCCGGGTGGCCCTCGAACTGGTCGTCCACGGAGCCGATGCCGCGCTCACCGTCGGACGGGCGGTCGAGGTGGCGCCGGAGATCGCCGCCGACGCGATCGACGAGTGGCTGGAGATCGTCGAGTTCGTGCAGCGGACCGTCCCGCACGACGAGGCGGCCGAACTGCGTGGTCCGGGGCGCAGCATCCACCTTCATGCCACCGACACGGCCGCCGAGTTCGACGCCGAGTGGGTGGTCGAGTTGACCGAGGACGTGGTGCGTTGGCGGCGCGGTCATGAGAAGGCGACGGTGGCGCTGCGTGGCCCGCTCACCGAAGTGCTGCTGGCCTTCTATCGCCGACTGCCTTTGGACAGTGGTGAGTTGCAGGTGCTGGGGGACCGGGAGCTGCTGGAATTCTGGCTCAAGCGGGCCACGTTCGGCTGAGTGGGCCCGGAGCGGCGAGTGGCCCGTACCCCGTGGTGAAGGGGTACGGGCCACGGCCCTGACGAACAGGGATCAGCGTGTGGAGGCCCCACGCCGCCGCATGCTGTAGTACACGGCACCGGCGCCGAGAGCCACCAGGGCCGCCGCGGCAGCGGCGATCGTGCCGGTGTTGGAGTCGCCACCGGTCTCGGCGAGGTTGGAGTCGCCCTCGGGGGAGGGGGCGTTGTCACCGTTCGAACCCGCGGGCACGGTGCCCTCGGACCCGGACGGTGTGGCGGAGGTCTCGGCCTGGGACGGCTCGCCCTCGTCCTGCCCCTTCGCCTCCTTCTCCTCCTTGTCCTTGTCCTTGTTGTCCTTGTCCTTGTTGCTGTTCGCCGACTTCCCCGGGGCCTTGGACGCGGCCGGTGGGGTGATGGCCTCGGCCGTGCAGGCGTCGGCGGGGGCCACCAGGATCGGCAGGTCCTCGTCGACGTAGTCCTTCGCCTCGACGTGGATGCGGTACTCGGCGTTCGGCTCCCAGTCCTCGTCGAAGGTGACGGTGACACCCTGGGCGGTCGAGTCCTCGATCGTCCGGCTGCCGACCATACGCAGGTCGGCCCCGTTGTTCTCCAGGTAGACCGTGATCTCGGCCTTGACGCCCAGCGGGTCCACGTCGGTCACCCGGATGACGCCCTTGTCGCCGTCGCACTCGGCGACGGCGGAGAAGTCCTTGATGCTGCAGGCCATGGCGTTGCCCGCGACACCGAGCACGAGTGCGGCGGACGCGAAAGCGACACCGATGGAGCGCGAAGTCCGCGCGCTACGGGGAGATATGGACACGTTTGCCCTTCACGGGAAGCACAGGGGAGTGGGGGTGACGGAGGGCCGCTGGGGGAGCGGCTTCCCCATGTGCCTCACAGGTTTATAAGCGCGCCATAAGTCATGTCAATCCGAAGAAGTGTTTGAGCGGTCCCCGAGACGTGCCAGAGCCTCCGGTGCCTCCTCGATCCGGTCGACCAGGGCGATCCGGGCCTCCATCGAACGGCCCCGCGCCAGCGATCGCAGCAGCGGCCAGGTCGGTAGCCTCTCCGTCCAATGGGCCCGGTCGACGAGGACCATGGGGGTCGGTTCGCCGCGCGACTCGTAGTAGTTGGGGGTCGCGTTGTCGAAGATCTCCTGCACGGTTCCGGCGGCTCCGGGCAGGAAGACGACGCCGGCGCCGCAGCGGGCGAGGAGGCCGTCCTCGCGGGTGGCGTTGGCGAAGTACTTGGCGATGTGCGAGGCGAACGGGTTCGGCGGCTCGTGGCCGTAGAACCAGGTGGGGATGCCGACGGAGGGGCCGCCCCTCGGCCAGCGGGTGCGCACCTCGAAGGCGGCGCTCGCCCAGTCGGTGATCGACGGGGTGAACTTCGGTGCCTTCGCCAGCAGTTGCAGCGACTCGGCGAGCATCTCGTCGTCGTACGGGGCCGCGTAGGCGCCCAGGTTCGCCGCCTCCATCGCGCCCGGACCTCCGCCGGTGGCGACCTTGAGACCCGAGCGGGCCAGAGTGCGGCCGAGGCGGGCGGCGCCCTCGTACGCCTCGGTGCCACGTGCCATCGCGTGGCCGCCCATCACGCCCACCACCCGGGCACCGGCGAGGAGTTCGTCGAGGGCGTCCGAGACGGAGTCGTCGTGGACGGCGCGCAGCATGGAGGCGTAGACGTCCCGGTCGGCCTTGGTGCGCTGGAACCAGGCGTAGGCGACGGCGTCGGGCGTGGCCTCGTAACCGCCGTCGGACAGGGACGCGAAGAGTTCGTCGGGGGTGTAGAGCAGGCCCCGGTACGGGTCGAAGGGCAGGCCGGGGACGGGCGGGAAGACCAGGGCGCCGTCCGTGCGTATCTTCGCCGCCGCCTCCGGTCGCATCGGGCAGCCCAGGAAGACGGCCTCCGCCGTGTCGGTGGCGAGCAGTTCACGCGTACGGTCCGTCAGATCGACGGCCTGGATCCGGAATCCGGCGAGGGTGCCGCGCGCCGAGACGATCGCGTCGAACTCCTCGATCGTCTCGATCTCGTGGTCGTCGTGGTGGGCCGCGTGGGCGGGCATCGTCTGCACCCGCCCATGCTAGGGCGCTCCGCCGGCCGGGCCGTCGGCCGCGCGGTTCCCCGCGCCCCTTGCGGCGCGGGGGGTACACGGCCGTGGGCGAGCGGGGCTGTCAGCCCTCGATCGCGGACGGGTCCATCCATACGACCTCCCAGGTGTGGCCGTCCAGGTCGTCGAAGGCGCGGCCGTACATGAAGTCCATCTCCTGGACCTTCTCCGAGACGGTGCCGCCGGCGGCGGCCGCCTTCTCGACCAGCTCGTCGACCTTCGCGCGGCTCTCGGCGCTCAGACAGAGCATCACCTCGCTGGTCTTCGTGGCGTCCGAGATCTCCTTCTTGGTGAAGGTCGCGTAGAACGGCTTGGTGAGCAGCATCGCCACGATGGTGTCGCTGATCACGACGGAGGCCGCGTTCTCGTCGCTGAACTGGGGGTTGAGCGCGTAGCCGAGCTCCGTGAAGAACTTCTTCGAGGCGTCGAGGTCGTTCACGGGCAGGTTCACGAAGATCATCTGCTGGTACATGGCGAGGTCTCTCCCGTATCCGTCGTATGCGTTTCGGTCTGTTCGCAGGGGTAGACCGAGGGTCCCAGTGAAACTCATCGCCGCGCGTGAACTTTTTTCGTACGAGTTTTCAGGCGGCCAGCGGGAGCGCCGCCAGCTGGGCGATCGTCCAGGTCAGGGGGCCGAACACGGCGAGCAGGGCGGCCGCGCGGAGCAGGGCCGCCTGCCGGGGCAGTGCGCGGGGCGCCCCCAGCCGCACCAGCGCGGCCGTGGTGTCGGCGTGCGCCCGCCGGGCCTCGACGACGGCTGTCGCGAGGGTCAGCACGGCACAGCCGGCCACCACGAGCGCGCCCAGCAGGGTGAGCGGGCCGACCGTGGGGCGCACGCCTGAGGACAGCGTCACCATGGCGTACGCGCCGGAGGCCACGGCGCACACCACGCCGAGTGGGCGTCCGATGCGCCGGGCCTCCTCCTGGAGTACGCGCCCGGCGAGGAGGCGCAGCGCGCCGGGGCGTACGGACTGGAGCAGGCGTCCGGTGAGGTGGGTGAGGCCGGGCCCGGTGACGATCAACCCGAGTGCGGTGAGGAGCCAGCCGCCCAGCACACCCGCGGGGCTGTCGGCGAAGCCGCCGGGGAGGGTGAGGCCGGAACCGTCGGCGGACTGGTCGGCGTAGCTCTCCAGGGCGAGACCCACGGCGAGTACGGCGATGCCCCAGGGGAGGCCGCCGGGGGCGGGGCGCGGAGCCGGTGGTTCCGGCGGCGTCCGCCCGGCCTCGGAGGCGGTCGCTCCCTCCTCGTCGGCCTCCTCCTCGTACCTCGTGGCGCCGGCCGGGGGCGCGGTGCGCCGGCCGATCGCGAAGGTGTCGTACGCCATGAAGCGGGTCCGGGGGCCGGTGGGCCGGGCGCCCGTGTCCTTGGGGCGCAGGACGAGCGCGGTGGTGGCGGAGGCGACGGCCGGTACGAGGGCCAGGAGGGTGAGGGCGGCCGGGAGGGGCAGGGGCCGCCCGGCGGCGAGGGCGTCGGCGGCCGCGCCGTCGAAGGGCATGCCCGTGAGGTCGCCGCGCAGGTGGAGGAAGAAGAAGAGGGCGAGCAGGGAGCCGAGGACGGTGGACAGGGCCGTGGTGACCGCGGAGATGGCCATGAGCCGGCCGGGACCGAGGCCGATGGCCGAGAGGCCGGGGCGGGGTCGGGTGCCGGGATCGGTGCGGGCCACGGTCACCGCGAAGTAGACGGTGGCGGCGGCCGGCGCCACGCACCAGGCCAGGCGGAGCACCGAGCCGGCCGGTGCGTGCGGGTGGGCCAGGGCGTGCCCGAGGGCGCAGAGCAGCAGGAAGCCCGTGCCGCCGGTGGCGGCGGCCACCAGGAGCCGACGGAGCTGGACCACGGGGTGGGCCCGGCGGGCTAGGCGGAGAGCGAGCACGCTGCCCGGCCTTCCCCGTCGGCTGCGGAGGAGCGCGTTCCGGCCGGTCGTCCGTCGGCGTCGGCGGGTTGCCGGGTCTGCCCTTCGGCGGGTGGTCGGGCTTCTCCCTCGGTTGCGGGGCGACCCACGTCCGTGGTGGCGGCCGGTCGTTCGTCGGCTTCGGTGGGTTGCCGGGTCTGCCGCTCGGCGGGTGGTCGGGCTTCTCCCTCGGTTGCGGGGCGGCCCACCTCCACGGTGGCGGAGGTCCGGTCCGCCTGCGTCGTGGGGTCGGCCGGTTCCGCTGCGGTGGTCGGCCGGTGTCGCTGGGTTGTGGGCCGGTTCGGCGCGGTGGGCGTTGCTCGCGTTCCCCGGGCCGTCGGGTGGGCGGGTTGTTCGGCTTCCGTGGCGGTGGTCGGCCGGGTTTCGCGGGGCGAAGGGTGACTCGCCTCCGCCGTGGCGGTGGGGCGGGCCGTTTTTTCGGGCTCGGCTCCGGCTGCCGTCGTGGTGGACCGTCCCGTCCCTTCGGCGGCGGGTCGCCCGCCCGGCCCGGGGGTCGGACGGCCCGCCTCGTCGGTGCGGGGCGGCAGGGCGTCCGGGAGAGCGTCGTCGGCGGCGGTGCGCCTGTCCCGGTCGGTGGGGACGCGGCTCTCGCCCTGTGCGGCGGTGGGCAGGTGGACCGTCCTCACGTGGCGGCCGTCCAGCAGGGACACCGTGCGGTCCGCGAGGGCCGCCGTCTCGGGGTCGTGGGTGGCGAGGACGACCGTGATGTGGTGGGAACGGGCCGCCGTGGTCAGGGTGCGCAGGACGTGGGCGTGTTCGGCGCGGTGGAGGGGGGCGGTCGGTTCGTCGGCGAAGAGGACGGTGGGGGCGCAGACCAGGGCGCGGGCCACCACCACGCGCTGGCGCTCCGACTGGAGGAGGGCGTGGGGGCGCTTGCGGGCCGTGTCACGGATGTCGAGGCGCTCCAGCCACTCCAGGGCGGCGGCCTTCGCGGCCCGGCGCCCGGTGCCGCGCAGCATCAGCGGCAGGGCGGTGTTCTCCCAGGCGTTCAGCTCGGGCACGAGGACCGGCTCGGGGTCGATCCACCCGAAGCGGTCGAGGCGCAGCCGCTCGCGGGCGAGCGCGCCCATCGTGTGGACGGGGACGCTGTTGAACCACACCTCTCCCCGCTGGGCCCGCAGCTGTCCGGACAGGCACCGCAGGAGCGTGGTCTTGCCGCTGCCTCGCGGGCCGGTGACGGCGACGATCTCGCCCTCCCGGACGTTCATCGACACACCGTGCAGGGCGGGCGAGCCGTCGTGCGCGTAGGTCAGACCACGTGCCCAGAGCACGTCGTTGTCCGGCGGGGCCACCATGGGAGTACACCTCGGTTCGGATCAGGATTGCCGGGGGAGCCCCCCGTCCGGGGGAACGAAGGCAGGGCCGATCGGTTACAGGGGCACGCTAGGGAGTCGGGGCGGCAGGGGGCGGACAGCACACGGCCCGGGACGCCCCCATCTCACTCGGATGGGGGCGTCCCGGGCCGTTCGCGGAGCGGCACCGCGGGATGCGGGGCCGCTCCGCCGCGGGGCTACAGCAGCGTCCAGGCCTCCGACAGCGTCGCGCGCAGGATCTGTTCGATCTCGTCGAAGGTCGACTGGTCGGAGATCAGCGGCGGGGCGAGCTGGACGACCGGGTCGCCGCGGTCGTCGGCACGGCAGTACAGGCCGTTCTCGAACAGCTTCTTGGACAGGAAGCCGTAGAGGATCCGCTCGGTCTCGTCGTCGTCGAAGCTCTCCTTCGTCGCCTTGTCCTTGACCAGCTCGATTCCGTAGAAGTAGCCGTTGCCGCGGACGTCGCCGACGATCGGCAGGTCGTAGAGCTTCTCCAGCGTGGACCGGAAGGCCGACTCGTTGTCGAGGACGTGCTGGTTGAGCTTCTCGCGCTCGAACAGGTCGAGGTTGGCCAGGCCGACGGCCGCGGAGACGGGGTGGCCGCCGAAGGTGTAGCCGTGCAGGAAGGTGTTGTCACCCTTGTAGAAGGGCTCGGCTATGCGGTCCGAGACGACGCAGGCGCCGATCGGGGAGTAGCCCGAGGTCATGCCCTTGGCGCAGGTGATCATGTCCGGGACGTAGCCGAACTTGTCGCAGGCGAACATCGTGCCGAGCCGGCCGAAGGCGCAGATGACCTCGTCGGACACCAGCAGGACGTCGTACTGGTCGCAGATCTCGCGGACCCGCCGGAAGTAGCCGGGCGGCGGCGGGAAGCAGCCGCCCGCGTTCTGCACCGGCTCCAGGAAGACGGCCGCGACCGTCTCGGGGCCCTCGAAGAGGATCTGCTGCTCGATCTGGTCGGCGGCCCAGCGGCCGAACGCCTCCGGGTCGTCACCGAAGATCGGGGCGCGGTAGATGTTGGTGTTCGGGACCTTGTGCGCACCCGGCACCAGCGGCTCGAAGGGGGCCTTGAGGGCCGGCAGGCCGGTGATGGACAGGGCGCCCTGCGGCGTGCCGTGGTAGGCGACGGCGCGGGAGATGACCTTGTACTTGGTCGGCTTGCCCTGCAGCTTGAAGTACTGCTTGGCGAGCTTCCAGGCCGTCTCGACCGCCTCGCCGCCGCCGGTGGTGAAGAAGACCTTGTTGAGATCGCCGGGGGCGTGGGAGGCGATACGTTCCGCCAGTTCGACGGCCTTCGGGTGGGCGTACGACCACACCGGGAAGAAGGCCAGCTCCTGCGCCTGCTTGAACGCGGTCTCCGCCAGTTCGGTGCGGCCGTGGCCCGCCTGGACCACGAAGAGACCGGCGAGACCGTCGAGGTACCGCTTGCCCTTGTCGTCGTAGATGTACGTGCCCTCGCCCCGGACGATGGTGGGGACCGGGGAGTTCTCGTACGAGGACATGCGGGTGAAGTGCATCCACAGGTGGTCGTACGCGGTCTGGCTGAGGTCCTTGGGGCTCACGGCTTATCCGTCCTCACGGTCATCGGGTTCCCCACATATAGGTCTGCTTCTTGAGCTTGAGGTAGACGAAGCTCTCGGTGGAGCGCACGCCGGGCAGGGTCCGGATGCGCTTGTTGATGACGTCCAGGAGGTGGTCGTCGTCCTCGCACACGACCTCCGCCATCAGGTCGAAGGAGCCGGCGGTGATGACGATGTACTCGACCTCCGACATGGCCGTCAGGGCGTCCGCCACGGGATCCAGGTCGCCGTCCACGTTGATGCCGAGCATCGCCTGCCGCCGGAAGCCCACGGTGAGCGGGTCGGTGACGGCGACGATCTGCATCACGCCCTGGTCGAGCAGCTTCTGGACGCGCTGGCGCACGGCCGCCTCGGAGAGGCCGACGGCCTTGCCGATGGCGGCGTACGGCCGTCGGCCGTCCTCCTGCAGCTGCTCCACGATGGCGAGGGAGACGGCGTCCAACTGAGGAGTGCCGTTCCTGGGCTCCCTGGAGTCCTTCTGGTCTGCGCTTCGACTGGCCACGGGCTCACTGTGCACGACGTCTCGACAGTTCCGCAAGGCTGAACCGATGAAATTCGTTGTTTACGGGCTCGTAGCTTGCGGATTTCGCAGTCACTGAGGTGTCAGGGGTGTTGAAAACGTGGGCAGGCGGATTAGGGTGGTGTCTCAAGGAATGGACACCCCAATCTGGACCCATCTGGAGGGCCGGCAGTGAGCACCGAGCTGCGTCGTCTGCGCAACTACATCGACGGGGAATTCCGTGACGCCGTCGACGGACGGACCACGGAGGTGGTCAACCCCGCGACGGGCGAGGCCTACGCGACAGCGCCCCTGTCCGGCCAGGCCGACGTCGACGCGGCGATGGCCGCCGCCGAGGCCGCGTTCCCGGCCTGGCGGGACACGACCCCGGCCGAACGCCAGAAGGCCCTGCTGAAGATCGCCGATGCGTTCGAGGAGCGGGCCGAGGAACTGATCGCGGCGGAGGTGGAGAACACGGGCAAGCCGATCGGCCTGACCCGCTCCGAGGAGATCCCGCCGATGGTGGACCAGATCCGCTTCTTCGCGGGCGCCGCGCGGATGCTGGAGGGGCGCTCGGCCGGCGAGTACATGGAGGGCATGACCTCGATCGTCCGCCGTGAGCCCGTCGGCGTCTGCGCCCAGGTCGCACCGTGGAACTACCCGATGATGATGGCCGTGTGGAAGTTCGCGCCGGCGATCGCCGCGGGCAACACCGTCGTGCTGAAGCCGTCGGACACCACGCCCGCGTCGACCGTCCTGATCGCCGAGATCATCGGGTCGATCCTGCCCAAGGGCGTCTTCAACGTCATCACCGGTGACCGTGACACCGGCCGGCTGATGGTCGAGCACCCGATCCCGGCGATGGCGTCGATCACCGGGTCCGTGCGGGCCGGCATGTCGGTCGCCGAGTCCGCGTCCAAGGACCTCAAGCGGGTCCACCTGGAGCTGGGCGGCAAGGCGCCGGTCGTCGTCTTCGCCGACACCGACATCGCCAAGGCCGTCGAGGACATCTCGGTGGCGGGCTTCTTCAACGCGGGGCAGGACTGTACGGCCGCGACCCGTGTCCTCGTCCAGGAGGGCATCCACGACGAGTTCGTGGCCGCGCTCGCCAAGGCGGCGGCCGACACGAAGACCGGGCAGCCGGACGACGAGGACGTGCTGTACGGCCCGCTCAACAACCCCAACCAGCTCAAGCAGGTCGCCGGGTTCATCGAGCGGCTGCCGGCCCACGCCAAGGTCGAGGCCGGTGGCCACCAGGTCGGCGAGAAGGGGTACTTCTACGCGCCGACCGTCGTCTCCGGGCTCAAGCAGGACGACGAGATCGTCCAGCGGGAGGTCTTCGGGCCGGTCATCACCGTGCAGTCCTTCTCGGACGAGGGACAGGCCGTCGAGTGGGCGAACGGCGTGGAGTACGCGCTGGCCTCGTCGGTGTGGACGAAGGACCACGGGCGGGCCATGCGGATGTCGAAGGCCCTCGACTTCGGGTGTGTGTGGATCAACACGCACATTCCGCTGGTCGCGGAGATGCCGCACGGCGGGTTCAAGAAGTCCGGCTACGGCAAGGACCTGTCGGGCTACGGGTTCGACGACTACACGCGGATCAAGCACGTGATGACGTCGTTGGACTGAGGTGACTGAGGGTTCGTCGACGGGAGAGGGTTGAGTGCGGCGGCCGGTTGCGTCCACGCGAGGCCGATCGCACATGCCGCCGCCGTTCCCTCCTGCGCGCCCTCTGCGGCGGGCGCGCAGCCGTGAGTTCGCCCGGCGGTGGGACCGGACCGTCGGGTTTCTCTTCAGGCCATTCCGGGGTGAATTGCGTGGCGGGAAATTCGTGACGGCCCTGTGGAGATAATGCAACCGTCTGCCGCGCGGTGGCGTTTTATCAGCCTTTCGGGGTCGATTCGGACCCGACGGATCCGCCGACGAAGGGTTGCGGCACATCCCGTCGTGCCGTAGTTACGTGAATCATGAACCTGTTCACCCGTGCTGCGTCCCTGCGCCGCCCGGCAGCCCCCACAGCCTCACAACTCCCCCACGAGTCAGCGGCATTCACCACCGACGGCCCGTCCGACCCCTCCCTCGCCATGCTGACCGGCGAATGGATGATCGACGCGGCGCACAGTCGTATCGGTTTCTCCGTCCGGCACGCCCTGGTCACGACCGTGCGCGGGGCATTCACCGAGTATCAGAGCCGGCTCTATTTCGACGGCCGTGATCCATCGCGCTCACGGGCCGAGATAGTGCTGTCCACCACGTCCGTCGACACCGGAGTGGAACAACGTGACGCCCATCTGATGGGTCGCGACTTCCTGGATGCCGCGAACCATCCGCGGATGCGCTTCGTCAGTACGGCGGTGCGTCTCGTGGGCAACGATGTCTATCGCATGGCCGGTGAACTCACGATCAAGAGCATCACCCGTCCCGTCGATCTGGAACTCACCTATATAGGACACGTCATGGACCCCTTCGGATACGAGCGGGTCGGATTCGACGGGACCACCACCATCAATCGTTCCGAATGGGGCCTCACCTACAACCAGCGGCTCGCGGAAGGCGGCGCCATGGTCAGCGAGAAGGTGCGCCTGCAGTTCGACATCGCCGCGATCCGCTCGATCCCCGGCGGCTGACCGCCGCCGCGTTCCCGGGGGGCCCGACAGGTGTCGGGCCCCCCACTTTTGAACGCGTTCAAGCAGGGGCGTACGCTCACCGCATGAGCGACAGAGCCGCCCTGCTCAAGGGCATCCGCGCGTGGCTGGTCTTCTTCGTCGTCTGTCTGGTGCTGAGCGGCGCCACAGCCTTCCCGCTGGTCCACGAGCTGCGCTGGACCGAGGAGTTGTTGCGGTCGTGGTCCGTCGGGGAGTACCTGCCGGCGCTCGTCGAGTGGATCGAGCGGGTGCGGGCGGGGCTCGACGAAGCCGACGCCGAGTACCCGTTCCTCCTGTACGGCACGGACTGGCTGGCCTTCGCGCACCTGGTGATCGCCGTGTCCTTCTACGGCCCCTACCGTGACCCGGTCCGCAACATCTGGATCATCGAGTTCGGCATGATCGCCTGCGCGGGGATCATCCCGCTGGCCCTGATCTGCGGGCCGATCCGGGACATCCCCTTCTGGTGGACCGTGATCGACATGTCGTTCGGGGTCCTCGGGGTGATCCCGCTCTACGTCGTGCGGCGGCGGATCAAGCGGCTGGAGGCCCTCACCGGAGGGTGGGACCGGAAAACTGTTATCCCGGCCGCCTCCACACCGTCTCCGTAGGCACCCCTGTCTCCCCACATACAGGAGCGAGCCGTATGAGCAGTGTGCGCGGTGTGATCTCCGCCTCGGTGGTTCCCCATGCCGGAGCGATGGCTGAGAAGGTACGGAACACAGCCGAGTGATCAGGGTGAGCCCAGCGGGATCGAAGGGGGCGTACGTGGACGGGCGGCAGTGGCGTTCCACCATCGCGGCCGCGCAGGCGGGGGACCGGCGTGCCCTCGACGAGCTGGTCGAGGGCTGGTTGCCGCTCGTCTACAACATCGTCGGCCGGGCCCTCAACGGCCACGCCGACGTCGACGACGTCGTGCAGGAGACCATGCTGCGCGCCGTCGGCAACCTCGACACGCTGCGCGATCCGGACAGCTTCCGTTCCTGGCTGGTCGCGATCGCGATGCGGCAGATACGGGACCGGGCGCGCCGCCGCACAGCCGACCAGCTCGACGACCACGACGCCCACGGCGCCACCGACTTCGCCGAACTGACCGTGCTGCGGCTGCAGTTGGAGGGGCAGCGCAAGGAGGTCGCGGAGGCGGTCCGCTGGCTCGACGACGAGGACCGGCAACTTCTGTCGCTGTGGTGGCTGGAGGTCGCGGGCGAACTCACCCGGCGCGAACTCGCCGCCGCCGTCGGCATCAGCCGACAGCACGCCGCCGTACGCGTCCAGCGGATGAAGGCCCGGCTGGAGACCGCGCGCGGCATCGTCCGTGCCCTCGACTCCTCCTGCTCCGACCTGGGCCGGGTCACCGCACGCTGGAGCGGGCAGCCCGACTCGGTGTGGCGCAAGCGCATCGCCCGGCACATCCGCGGCTGCGCCCGCTGCGACGGTCACGGCCGCCCCGGTGAGGTCGTCGTCCCCGCCGAACGCCTCCTCGTCGGGCTCGCCCTCGTCCCCGTCCCCGTCGGCTTCACCCTGTCCCTGGCGTTCGGTGGCAAGACGGCCGTGGCGGCGACCGCCGCGACCGCCTCCGTGGGCTGGTCCGCCAAGGTGATCGGCGCCCTCGCCAAGCCCGCCGTCGCGGTGACGGCGGGCGCGACGATCGCCGCCGGGGGCGCCTACGTCGTGACGCAACCCCCGCAGGACCGGCCCGCGCAGGCCGCGCCGTCCGCGATGAGCACGGCCCGTGGACCTGCGGCTCCGGCGCTCCGCGCCCCGTCGCCCTCCTCGGCGCCGTCGTCCTCGCCGTCCCCCTCGGCCTCCGCGTCGCCGACGAAGAAGAAGCAACCGAAGGACCTGTACGGCACCGTCGTCGACGCGGTGGACGAGGCGCCGGACCCGGACACCCCGCCCGCCGCCCTCCCCCGGCGGCCCGAGGCCGGTGTCACGAGCAGCGGTGGCGCGCGGACCGTGATGAACCACCGCGGCGACCATGTGACCTTCACGGGGCAGGGCTATGTCCTGGTCCGCTGGCAGATCTCGCCCCAGTACCGGGCGGGCGGTCTGGTCATGCCCACCTGGACAGGCCTGGAGGGCAAGCTCTTCCACGTCGCCTCGGGCGGCGGCCGCCGTATGGACGACCCGACCTCCGCCGACGGCAGGACCTCGGGCATGGGCGGCCCCGACACCGGCTACACCGTCCTGCCCGACGGCACCCAACAGATGTGGCAGAACGAGTACTTCTACCTCGACGGCACGGTCACGCTCACCCAGAACGAACGCGGCGCCGACTACGGCATCACCGTCGCCCCCTCCACCTGGGACGCCGTCACCGACGACCTCGCCTTCGGCCCCGAACGGGGAGCCATCCGCTACGGCCTCGTCCGCGACGACGGCAAGGACTCGGCGCCGGTGCCGCAGTACGTCACCCGGGCGAAGCCGGTTGACGCGGCGAGCGTGGCTCAGCGGTCCGAGGTGTAGCGGTGGCGGGCGCGTGCGTGGGGACGGGGGGCTGACCGCACGCGGTCAGCCCCCCGTCCACGCACATGCCCTCAAGGGGTCGGGCGCGCCTCGCCGGTGGCCCTGAGTGAGCACAGGGCGTCGACGCGATTGGTGGTGATCGAGTCGACCCCCCAGGACAGCAGACGGCGCATGGAGCGCCGGGTGTCCGGGGTCCAGGCGGAGAGGAGGTAGCCGTCCCGGTGGACGCGGTCCGCCAAGGAGCGGGTGAGGAGGCCGAAGCGGTAGTTCAGCCAGCGCGGACGGATGGCGTCGAGGAGGGCGGGACGCGGTGGTGCGGAGGTCTTCCAGGTGAGGGCGAGTTCGGCCGTGGGGGCGGCGGCGCGGACGGCGAGCACGGTCCGCGGGTCGGCGCTGTAGTAGACGCGGTCCTCGGCGTCGCACTCCCGTACGACGCCGAGGATCTGCCGCACCGCCCGGGGATTCACCGCGCCCGGCAGGTCCACCATGACGCGGCTGCCCCCGGTGGCGCCCAGCGCGTCGGCCAGCGTCGGGACCCCGTCGGCCGTCAGCCCGCGCAGCTCCGCGGCGGAGAGCGCGGCCAGCGGCCGGTCCACCTCCCAGAGCCGGTTCAGCGTCGAGTCGTGGAGCAGGACCGGCACCCCGTCACGGGTCGTCCGCACATCGAACTCGACGGCGTCCGCACCCAGTTCGAGCCCGGCCCGCAGGGAGTCGAGCGTGTTCTCGCGGTGGCGGTAGGGGGCGCCGCGGTGGGCGACGGCTGTCACGGTGCGCATGGTGGTGGTTTCCGGTCCCGATCGGATCAGGGGGTCAGCCAGGCCGAGGTGTAGGTGTCGATCTCGGCGTTCACCCGGGCCTTGCCGGGCTCGTCGAGGAAGGACGCCTCCACGGCGTTCTTCGCGAGCGCGGCCACGCCCTGCTCGTCGAGGTCGAGCAGGCGTGCGGCGACCGCGTACTCGGTGTTCAGGTCGGTGCCGAACATCGGCGGGTCGTCGGAGTTGACGGTGACCAGCACACCGGCTCGCACGAACTCCTTGATGGGGTGCTCGTCGAGGGTGCGGACCGCTCGGGTGGCTATGTTCGAGGTCGGGCAGACCTCCAGGGCGATCCGCCGCTCGGCGAGATGGGCCAGCAGCTTCGGATCGCGGGCCGCGCTGGTGCCGTGTCCGATCCGCTCCGCGCGCAGCTCGTTCAGCGCGTCCCAGATCGTCTCGGGGCCGGTGGTCTCGCCGGCGTGCGGCACGGAGTGCAGCCCGGCCGCGATCGCCCGGTCGAAGTAGGGCTTGAACTGCGGCCTCGGCACGCCGACCTCGGGCCCGCCGAGGCCGAACGACACCAGCCCCTCCGGCCGCAGCCGGTCGTCGGTGGCGAGCCGCACGGTCTCCTCGGCCGAGACCAGCCCCGCCTCGCCGGGAATGTCGAAGCACCACCGCAGGACGGTCCCGAACTCGGCCTCCGCCGCCTTGCGGGCGTCCTCGATCGCGTCCATGAAGGCTCGCTCCTCGACACCGCGGCGGGTGGAGGAGTACGGCGTGATGGTCAGCTCGGCGTACCGCACCTGCTGCCGGGCGAGGTCCCGCGCCACCTCGAACGTCAGCAGACGGACGTCCTCAGGGGTGCGGATCAGGTCGACGACGGACAGGTACACCTGGATGAAGTGGGCGAAGTCCGTGAACGAGAAGTAGTCCGCGAGCGCTTCGGGGTCCGTGGGCACCTGGGAGTCGGGGTGGCGGGCGGCCAGTTCCGAGACGATACGAGGGGAGGCGGAGCCGACGTGGTGCACATGAAGTTCGGCCTTCGGCAGACCGGCGATGAAGGCGTGCAGGTCGCGGCTGCCGGAAGCGGCGGCGGTGTCGGCGACGGCGGGGCTCAAGGGCACGCCCTGCGCGGTGCGGTGGTCGGTCAAGGTTCCTCCCCGGGAACGACGTCCGCCCGGACCGTGGTCTGCTGCGGGGGGACGCGGGTGATCGGCTGATCGGTGACTCCGGGATCATCGTAGGCGGCCGTGCCCACTGCGATCCCCGGGCCTTAGCATGACCGAACGTACAGCTGATCGCGTACGACGGAAAAGACGACGCGGAACGGCACGGAACGTCACAGGGGGACCCGCTCATGGCAGCCGACGAGGCATCGACTCCGGAAACACCGACCGCTCCTCGGCCCGGCCCGTGGGCACCCCCACAGGGCGACGCCGCGCTGCCGCCGACGGTGGTCGACGGCGCCACCCTCCCGACGATGACCGACGACGCCGCTCCGCTGACGGTGGTGGACGGCGCCGCTCTGCCGACGGTGACCGACGACGCCGTGCCGCCGACGGTGGTGGACGGCGCCACCCTCCCGACGGTGACCGAGGACGCCGTTCCGCCGGCGTCGAGCGGAGGTGCCGAGCTGCTGACGGTGGCCGACGGCGTGGCCCTGCCGACCACGCCGGGCGCCGTCCCCCGGCCCGAGGACGCGATACCGGCCCCGACCCCGACGGTCGCCCTCGACAAGCCGAGCGCGCCGACGGGGTTGCCCGGCTTCGGCGAGCCGGGCGGGTCCACCGAGGGTCCCGGGGCCGTCCAGGCAAGCGCTCCGGTCGCGCCCTCCGGCTCCGCCGAGACCGCGGCCCCGGTTCCGCCCGCGTGGTCGGCGCCGACCACGTCCGCCGCGCCCGCGCCCCAGGCTCCCTACGACCCCTGGGCCGCCCCGGCCGACACCCCGGCTCAGGGCAGCGCCACGCACTCTCCCCCTCCGACTCCCACCTCGCCCTCGGTGCACGACCAGATGACGGTTCTGGCCATGCCGGGTGCGCAGACGGGCGGCCCCGCGCCGGCCGACACCGGTGGGGCGACGTCCACCCAGGCCTCCGCGCCGCAGCCCTGGGCGGGTCCCGGCGCGTACGCGGCCCCGGGGAACCGCCCGCCCGCGATGTCGCCCGCCCCCGCCCCCCCCCCCAATCCGTTCGCCCCGCCCGCACCCGGCGCACCCCACGCACCCCACGCGTCCTATCCGCCGCACGCGGCCTCCGCGCCCTATCCCGCCCCCGGCGCGGCCGTACCTCCCCCGCCCATCGGCCCCGAAGGGCCCGGGCAGGCCCCGTACGGCTACCCCCAGTACCCGGGCGCCCACGCCCACCCCGGCGTCGGCTACCCCGGTCCGGGCGCGGCCCATGCCTGGCCCCTGCCGGCGCCGCCGCCGAGCAACGGGATGGGGATCGCGGCGATGGTGCTCGGCATCTGCGCCGCCGTGCTGTTCTGTCTGTGGCCGCTCGCGATCCTGCTCGGGATCATGGCCATGATCTTCGGCGTCATCGGCCGGGCCAAGGCGCGCCGGGGCGAGGCGACGAACCCGGGGCACGCCCTGGCCGGGATCATCTGCGGTGTCGTCGGCATCCTGCTCGGCATCGGCTTCATCGTGCTCATCGTCCTGGCGTCCGAGAACGACGGCTACGACTCGGAGACCGACCCCTTCGACGACAGCTACTCCACGTCTCTGTCCCTGGTGCTGCCGAAGGGAGAAGCCGGCGTGTAGCGCTGGGAGGAGCGCGCGGAAGGACGGCGCCCGCCACGGCCGGCGCCGTCGGCCCTCAGCGGACGCTCACACCTCGACCCCGCTCGACAGTCTCTCCCGGGCCGCCATCAGCGCGAAGCCCAGCAGATTGGGGCCCCGCCAGCGCGCGGGGTCCATGGCGCGTTCGTCGTCCGCCGCGAGGCCGATGCCCCAGATCCGGTCGAGGGGGCTGGCCTCGACGAGCACCCGGCGGCCCGTGCCCAGGAGGAACGCCCGCAGGTCGGCGTGGGCGGCGAACTTGTGGAAGCTGCCCTCGACGACGATGCCGAAGCGCTCCCGCTCCCACAGGGCGTCGTCGAAACCGCGCACCAGCCGCCCGGCCTTCTTGGCCTGCGCGGGGCTCGACGCGGCCACGGCCCGGCGCTCCGCCTCCAAATCCCCGAACAGCCGCGCCTTCGAGGCCATCATCCAGTGCTCGGCCGTCGCGTACTCCACGCCGTCCACCGTGAACGGCGACGGCCACCACTGGCTCAGACAGCTCGCGCCGATCCGGCCGTCCGGCAGGGGGCGGTGCCCCCAGAAGTGCAGATACTTGACCCTCGCCCCCGTGCGGACCGCTTCCGTCAGTGTGTCCCAGGAATCGATCTTCTCCATGCCGACGAGTCTGGCAGGAACCACTGACACACCGTCCTCGATTTCCTGTGTCGACTGGACACCTGGTCGACAGATTCCGTCGCGTAACCAAAAGGCAACAACGGAATCCCTTGTTGGTGCCGCATGGCTCTGTCAGGATCGGCACTCAAATCGAGCTGGAGCTACGCCACCCGCCCTCGAGGACAGAGGGGCACCGGCGGAGGAGAGCGACATGCAGAACCCGGGCACCGACACCCCGGACCGATTCCCCGCACAGGATCGCTTCGCGGTCGGCGCGCAGTTCATCGCCGGCCGCCTGACCAAGGGCACGTCGGGCCGCACCCACGCGGTCGTCGACCCCGCGACCGGCGACGAGGTCCTCACCTACGAGCTGGCCGGCCCCGACGACGTGGACGCGGCCGTCGCCGCCGCCCGCGCGGCGTTCCCCGGCTGGGCGGCCACCACGCCCGGCGAACGGTCGGACGCGCTGCACCGCTTCGCCGCCGTCCTGGCCGACCGGGCTGAGGAGTTCGCGCGCGCCGAGTCCCTGCAGTGCGGCAAGCCGCTCAAGCTGACGCGCGAGTTCGACGTGCCCGGCACCATCGACAACACCGCCTTCTTCGCGGGCGCCGCCCGCCACCTCCAGGGCCAGTCGGCCGGCGAGTACTCCGGGGACCACACCTCGTACGTACGCCGGGAGCCCATCGGGGTCGTCGGCTCCGTCGCGCCCTGGAACTATCCGCTCCAGATGGCCGCCTGGAAGATCCTCCCGGCGATCGCCGCGGGCAACACGATCGTGCTGAAGCCCGCCGAGCCGACCCCGCTCACGTCGTTGCTCTTCGCCCAGGCCGCCACGGACGCGGGCATCCCCGACGGTGTGATCAACATCGTCACCGGCACGGGCAAGGAGGCCGGCGAGCACCTCGTCGGCCATCCCGATGTGGTCATGACCTCCTTCACCGGGTCCACGGCCGTCGGCAGGCGCGTCGCCGAGATCGCCACCGCCACCGTCAAGCGCATCCATCTGGAGCTCGGCGGCAAGGCACCCTTCGTGGTCTTCGACGACGCCGACCTGGAGGCCGCCGTCCACGGCGCGGTGGCGGGTTCCCTCATCAACACCGGCCAGGACTGCACGGCCGCCACGCGCGCGTACGTGCAGCGGCCCCTCTACGAGGAGTTCGTCGCACGGACGGCCGCCCTCATGGAGACCGTCAGGCTCGGCGACCCCTTCGCCCCGGGCACCGACCTCGGTCCGCTGATCACCCACGTCCAGCGCGACCGGGTCGCCGCCTTCGTCGAGCGGGCGCGCGCGTACGCGCGCGTGGTCACCGGCGGTGAAGCGTCCCGGGGCGAGCTGGCGAACGGCGCGTACTACCGGCCCACGCTGATCGCGGACGCCGCGCAGGACAGCGAGATCGTCCAGTCGGAGATCTTCGGCCCGGTGCTCGTGGTCCTGCCCTTCGACAGCGACGACGAGGGCATCCGCCTCGCCAACGACACCCCGTACGGCCTCGCCGCCTCCGCCTGGAGCCGGGACGTGTACCGGACGGGCCGCGCCACCCGGGAGATCAAGGCCGGGTGCGTGTGGGTCAACGACCACATTCCGATCATCAGCGAGATGCCGCACGGCGGCTACAAGGCGTCCGGCTTCGGCAAGGACATGTCCGCGTACTCGTTCGAGGAGTACACGCAGATCAAGCACGTCATGTTCGACAATACGGCGATCGCCAGGAAGGACTGGCACCGCACGATCTTCGGGGACCGCTAGTCAGCCCGGGGACCGGCCGCCCGACCCCCGGCCGGTCCCCGCCCACCCTCCCGAAAGGGCACGTCCGAAAGGGCACCACGCGCATGGAGCAGTACGAGCCCGAACGCCTCTCACCGGCCCAGACGGCCGCCGTGCGGCGCAGCCTCACCGGCGGAAGGGCCGCGCTCAGCCGCCGTTCACTGCTGCGCGCCGGAACGGGCGGCGCACTCGCGGTCGGCGGGCTCGGGGCGCTGAGCGCCTGCGGCATCCCCGCGGCGAAGAGCACCTCGGGCGGCTCGTCCGAGGACCACTCGGCCAAGGAGAAGGAGGTCAACTTCTCCAACTGGACCGAGTACATGGACGTCGACGACAGCGGCAAGCGCCATCCCAGCCTGGACCAGTTCACCGGGCGCACCGGCATCAAGGTCGACTACACCGAGGACATCAACGACAACGTCGAGTTCTTCGGCAAGATCAAGCCGCAGCTCGCCGCCGGCCAGGACACCGGACGCGACCTCATCTGCGTCACCGACTGGCTCGCCGCCCGGCTGATCCGCTTCGGGTGGGTCCAGAAACTGGACGCGTCCAATCTGCCGCACGCCTTCATGAACCTCTCGCAGCAGTTCCGCAGCCCGGACTGGGACCCGGGGCGGGCCTACTCGTATCCCTGGCAGGGCATCTCGACCGTCATCGCCTTCAACCGGAAGGCCCTGGACGGCGAGGAGGTGAAGTCCGTCTCCGACATGCTGGACAACCCGAAGCTGAAGGGGCGCATCGGCTTCCTCTCCGAGATGCGCGACAGCATCGGGATGACCCTGCTCGACATGGGCAAGGACCCGGCGAAGTTCGGCGACGACGACTACGACGCGGCGATAGCCCGCCTCCAGAAGGCCGTCGACAAGGGCCAGATCCGCCGCTTCACCGGCAACGACTACACCTCCGACCTCACCAAGGGCGACCTGGCGGCCTGTATCGCGTGGGCCGGTGACGTCGTCCAGCTCAAGGCCGACACCCCGGATGTCGACTTCGTCATCCCGGACAGCGGCTACATGACCTCGACCGACAACCTGCTGATCCCGAACAAGGCCCGGCACAAGACCAACGCCGAACGGCTCATCGACTACTACTACGAGCCGAAGCCGGCCGCCGAACTCGCCGCGTACATCAACTACGTGTGCCCCGTCGACGGTGTGAAGGCGGAGCTGGCCAGGATCGATCCGGACGCGGCGAACAACCCGCTGATCATTCCCGACGCGGCCATGGCAGCCAAGTCCCGCGCCTTCCGCTCCCTCAGCCAGAAGGAAGAGACGGCGTACGAAGAGAAGTTCGCGAAGCTGACAGGGGCGTGACGAGGACGATGACCAGCAAGAAGAGCAGCAAGAACGCCGCGGACGGCGGCAGCGGTGACGTCCGTCTCTCCGGCATCGGCAAGACCTACGGTTCCTTCACCGCCGTGCACCCGCTGGACCTGACCGTGCCGGAAGGTTCCTTCTTCGCCCTGCTCGGTGCCTCCGGCTGTGGCAAGACCACCACGCTGCGCATGATCGCCGGCCTGGAGGAACCTTCCTGCGGAAGTGTCCGGCTCGGCGACCAGGACGTGACGCACCTGCCCCCGTACAAGCGGCCGGTGAACACGGTCTTCCAGTCGTACGCCCTCTTCCCGCACCTCGACATCTTCGAGAACGTCGCCTTCGGTCTGCGCCGACGTGGCATCAAGAGCGTGAAGAAGCAGGTCGAGGAGATGCTGGAACTGGTCCAGCTCGGCGAGCAGGCCCGCAAGAAACCGCACCAGCTCTCGGGCGGCCAGCAGCAGCGCGTCGCCGTCGCCCGTGCCCTCATCAACCACCCCAAGGTGCTCCTCCTCGACGAGCCCCTCGGCGCCCTCGACCTCAAGCTGCGCCGCCAGATGCAGCTGGAGCTGAAGCGCATCCAGACCGAGGTCGGCATCACGTTCATCCATGTCACGCACGACCAGGAGGAGGCCATGACCATGGCCGACACGGTCGCCGTGATGAACGGCGGCCGGGTCGAGCAACTCGGCTCTCCCACCGACCTGTACGAGAACCCGCGCACCACCTTCGTCGCCAACTTCCTCGGCACCTCCAACCTCATCGAGGCCGAGGTCGACTCCAAGAGCGGCGACGAGATAATCGTGACGGCGGGTGACGGCAAGCTGGTCCTGCCCGAGGCGCGATGTGCCGCGCCCACCCGGACCGGCGGCAAGGTCCTCGTCGGCGTACGCCCCGAGAAGATCACCCTCAGCCACGCCGACGACGCCGGGGAGATCCCGGTCGGCCGCAACCGCGTCACCGGCAGGATCACCGCCACCAGCTTCATCGGCGTCTCCACGCAGTACGTGATCGACAGCTCGGTCTGCCCCGAGTTCGAGGTCTACGTCCAGAACATCGACCGGGACACCCGGCTCGTCGCCGGCGCCGATGTCGTCCTGCACTGGAGCCCCGCGCACACGTTCGGACTGGATGCCGCCCAGGACATCGACGCGGGCGTGGACGAAGGGGCGGCCGCCTGATGTCGACCCTCGCCGAAGCCGAGGCGCCCCCACCCCTCGCACCCGCCCCGGCCACCGGGAAGCCCCCTCGCAAGAGGGGGCGCTGGACGCCGTACCTGCTGCTCGCGCCCGGTCTGATCTGGCTGCTGGTCTTCTTCGCGATGCCGATGGTCTACCAGGCCTCCACCTCCGTGCAGACGGGCTCCCTGGAGGAGGGCTACCGGGTCACCTGGCACGTCGCGACCTACTGGGACGCGCTGAGCGAGTACTACCCGCAGTTCCTGCGCTCGGTGCTCTACGCGGGCTCCGCGACGATCCTGTGTCTGCTCCTCGGCTACCCGCTGGCGTATCTGATCGCCTTCCGGGCCGGCCGCTGGCGCAATCTGATCCTGATCCTGGTGATCGCCCCCTTCTTCACCAGCTTCCTGATCCGCACCCTCGCCTGGAAGACGATCCTGTCGGACGGCGGCCCGGTCGTCGGCGCCCTCAACTCGCTGCACGTCCTGGACGTCACCAGCTGGCTCGGCCTCACCGCCGGGGACCGGGTGCTGGCCACTCCGCTCGCCGTGGTCTGCGGCCTCACGTACAACTTCCTGCCGTTCATGATCCTGCCGCTCTACACCTCCCTCGAACGCATCGACGGACGGCTGCACGAGGCGGCCGGCGACCTGTACGCCAGACCGTTCACCACGTTCCGCAAGGTCACCTTCCCGCTCTCCATGCCGGGCGTCGTCTCCGGAACCCTGCTGACCTTCATCCCGGCCAGCGGCGACTACGTGAACGCCGAACTCCTCGGCTCCACCAACACCCAGATGATCGGCAACGTCATCCAGAGCCAGTTCCTGCGGATCCTCGACTATCCGACGGCGGCGGCGCTCTCCTTCATTCTGATGGCCGCGATCCTCCTCATGGTCACGGTCTACATTCGCAAGTCCGGGACGGAGGACCTGGTTTAAATGGCCTTCGTCGCATGGCTCAAGCGCCGACTCGTCGTCATCGCGGGACTGCTGACGCTCGGATATCTCCTCCTGCCGAACATCGTCGTCACGGTCTTCTCCTTCAACCAGCCGAAGGGCCGCTTCAACTACGAGTGGCAGGAATTCTCCACCGCCGCCTGGACCGACCCGTGCGGCGTCGCCGACCTGTGCGGCTCGCTCTCGCTCAGCCTCCAGCTGGCCGCCTGGGCGACCCTCGGCGCCACCGCCCTCGGCACGATGATCGCCTTCGCCCTGGTGCGCTACCGCTTCCGCGCGCGGGGCGCCGTCAACTCGCTGATCTTCCTCCCGATGGCGATGCCCGAGGTCGTGATGGCCGCCTCGCTGCTCACCCTGTTCCTCAACCTGGGTGCGCAGTTGGGATTCTGGACGATCCTCATCGCGCACATCATGTTCTGCCTCAGCTTCGTCGTGGTCGCCGTCAAGGCACGGGTGATGTCGATGGACCCGAAACTGGAGGAGGCCGCGCGCGATCTCTACGCCGGGCCCGTCCAGACCTTCGTCCGGGTCACCCTGCCGATCGCCGCACCCGGTATCGCGGCGGGCGCGCTGCTCGCCTTCGCGCTCTCCTTCGACGATTTCATCATCACCAATTTCAACGCGGGCTCGACCGTCACCTTCCCCATGTTCGTCTGGGGTTCGGCACAACGCGGCACACCCGTCCAGATCAATGTCATCGGTACGGCCATGTTCCTGGTCGCCGTACTGTTCGTGGTGGCCGGAATGGTCATCGGAAATCGCAGAAAGCGGCAGAAGGCATGAACGCCGCTCGTTCGATGAATCAGTAGGGAGTTGAAATCATGGCCCCAAGCGCCATGAACCGTTGGACAAAGTCCCTCTCCGACGCACAGCCGGTCCCGTACTGGCTCGAAGACCCCGGCAAGCCCCACCCCGAGCCCGCGCTCACCGGCGCCGAGACCTGCGACCTGCTGGTCGTCGGCGGTGGTTACAGCGGACTGTGGACCGCGCTGAACGCCAAGGAGCGCGACCCGGGCCGGGATGTCGTCCTGCTGGAAGGCCGTGAGGTGGGCTGGGCCGCCTCCGGCCGCAACGGCGGCTTCTGCGCCGCCTCGCTCACCCACGGCCTGGCCAACGGCCTCGCCCGGTGGCCCGACGAGATCCACAAGCTGGAGGAACTGGGCGCCCGCAACCTCGACGAGATCGAGGCGGCGGTCGCCCGTCACGGCCTGGACTGCGACTTCGAACGCACCGGCGAGATCGACGTCGCCACCGAGACGTACCAGGCCTGGGAACTGCGCGACTGGTACGACGAGATCGCCCGCAAGGGCCTCGCCGAAGGCATCGAGTTCCTGGACGCCGACGCGGTCCGCGAGCAGGTCGCCTCACCCACCTTCGAGGCCGGCCTGCACGACCGCCGGGGCGTGGCCATGCTGCACCCCGCCAAACTCGCCTGGGGCCTCAAGCGGGCCTGTCTGAACCTCGGCGTCCGGGTCTACGAGCACACGCCCGCGCTGAACCTGAAGGCGTACGGCACCGGCATGGCCGTCCGGACCCCCTACGGCCAGGTCCGTACCCGGCAGGTGGCGCTCGGCACCAACATCTTCCCCAGCCTGGTCAGGCGCGTCCGCGCGTACACCGTCCCCGTCTACGACTACGCCCTGATGACCGAGCCGCTCACCGCCGACCAGCTGGCGTCGATCGGCTGGAAGAACCGACAGGGGCTCGGGGACTCGGCCAACCAGTTCCACTACTTCCGGCTCAGCGCCGACAACCGGATCCTCTGGGGCGGCTACGACGCGGTCTACCCGTACGGCGGCCGGGTGCGCTCCGAGTACGACGACCGGCCGGAGACGTACGCCAAGCTCGCCGGCCACTTCTTCACCTGCTTCCCGCAGCTGGAGGGCGTCCGGTTCACTCACGCCTGGGGCGGCGCCATCGACACCTGCTCCCGCTTCTCCGCGTTCTTCGGCACCGCCCATCAGGGCAGAGTCGCCTACGCGGCCGGCTATACGGGGCTGGGGGTGGGCGCCACCCGCTTCGGCGCGGACGTCATGCTGGACCTCCTCGCGGGGGAGCGCACGGAGCGCACCGAACTGGAGATGGTGCGCAAGAAGCCGCTGCCCTTCCCGCCGGAGCCGTTCGCCTGGACGGGCATCGCCCTCACCAAGTGGTCCCTGGCCCGGGCCGACTCCCGCGCGGGCCGCCGCAACCTGTGGCTGAAGGCCATGGACCGGCTGGGGCTGGGCTTCGACAGCTGAGGACGCCCACCCCGAACCGTGGTCGGCGGGGCGTGCGGGCGCACTCGTGATCAACAGGCGTACGCCTCTCCGACGGTGTTACGCCATTCACCACCAAGAAGTGGTCGGAACCCGCGTAATGCCCGGCCGGAACCTCTGTCTGTGCTCCTGACGCGAAACCGTGTCCGCAGGAGCTCTACAGAGAGGAAGGTCCCTGTCATGACTGGGGCCAAGACGGCGGTCGAGTGGCTGGCATCCGTGTCACCGGATCCCGAGGCCTGCCGCTGGGAGTGGGAGCGCAACCCCCTGGGGGTCGCCCTGCTTCCGGCCGGCAGGGCCTGGGACGTGCTGATCCTGCCGGGGGAACTCGGCTATCCCACGCTCGACGTCCTCACCCGCATCATCGATCAACCCGGGCCCGTGCTCGTCGACTTCGGCGACGACCGCATGGGGTTCTTCGTACCGCCCGGCACGGCGTCGCGATGGCTGGGCACGGGGGTGCGCAGCGCGGGCGGCGGCACCTGGATCGTGGTGCCGTACCCGGGCCGGCAGACCGGCGGCGTCCGGTGGCTGATCCCGCCGGACGGCAACGGCACCCTCACCGACCCGGCCCTCCTCGAACTGGCGATGCACGAGGCGGCGGCGAACCTGGCGAGGGACGAGGACCGGTGACCGGGGCCGACCGCCCCGTGTCGTGACGAGCGGCCGTCCCCCGGCCGCACCGCGCTCTCGTCGGCCGCCCGTGCGGCCGACGCGGACGTCGAACGGACCTGACCGCGCACGTCATCCCGGACGGGGCCGCACCCGGAACCACAGCGAGGAGAGCAGCAGCGCGCACACGCACCAGCTCGCCACCACGTCGAGCGGCCAGTGATAGCCCTGGCGCACCAGGCCGAAGCCGACCCCGATGTTCAGGACGACCGCCAGGACGACGACCGCGCGGCGCGCGAGGGTGCCGCGCAGCCAGGGCAGCAGGAGCAGGACGGCGGTGCCGTAGGCGATGGAGGCGGTCGCGGTGTGGCCGGAGGGGTAGAAACCCGTACCCGGGCCCATGACCGGTGGGCCGGTCCGGGCGATGAGCTCCTTCAGCGGGACGACCCAGAGAGGTACCGCGGCCATGAGGAGGGCCGCGGCCGCGGACGGCCGCCACCAGTGGTCCCGACCGGTGGCACGCGTTCGCCGTGCGACGAAGAGGAGCACCAGGGCGAGAATCGGGACGGCGACCGCGATGTTGCCGAGGTCGGCGAGGAACTGGGTGGGGGCGCCCCGGTGGACGAGGGCATCGCTGAGGCGTTCGTCCAGGCGGGCCAGCGGGCCGCGCGTGAGGACCTGCCAGGTGATCAGCGCGAAGAGAAGGACCGGGGCGCCGCCGAGAAGGAGGAGAGCGGCGCTGCGGCCGAAGGGGGTGGTCGGCCGTCCTCGAACAGGGGGGGGTGGTTCGAGGACGGCCGTCCGGATCGGTGTGCCGCCCGCCCCGGGGGGTTTGGGACGAGCGGCCATCCGATCGGTGAGGAGATCCGGAGCCGGAAGCTCCGAGTGTGTGCGCGAGGGCACGACCAGGGCGAAGCTGGGGAGGCCCCGACCCGGTGTCGCCCACAGTCCCCTGTGGGCGGGGTGTATCTCTCATCTGCGTCAAAACCTACGACAGGGAGGGCGGCGACGACAGGCGGAATCGGGACCCGACATGCACCTTGCACACCTTCTTCACGCCCTCTGACGCTTGTCGACAGGGACCGGAATCCGGCGTCGGATTCCGGTTCCGGGAAGCGTGGGACGTCGGGGACGGATGGGGGATTCCGTATGCGAGCGCCCTGCGGAACGGGGCCCTCGCACACGCGTCCGGCGGCTCCGGACGGGTGTCTAGATACGGGTGAACGCCTGCTCGATGATGTCGAGGCCCTCGTCGAGGAGGTCGTCGCCGATGACGAGCGGCGGCAGGAAGCGCAGCACGTTGCCGTAGGTGCCACAGGTCAGGACCAGCAGCCCCTCCTGGTGGCAGGCCTTGGCCAGCGCGGCGGTCGCCTCCGGGTTCGGCTCCTTCGTCGTACGGTCCTTGACCAGCTCGATGGCGATCATGGCACCGCGACCGCGGATGTCGCCGATGACGTCGAACTTCTCGGCCATGGCGGTGAGACGCGCCTTCATCGTCGCCTCGATGCTCTTCGCGCGGGAGTTGAGGTCGAGCTCCTTCATCGTCTCGATCGAGCCGAGGGCGCCGGCGCAGGCGACGGGGTTGCCGCCGTACGTGCCGCCCAGGCCGCCCGCGTGCGCCGCGTCCATGATCTCCGCGCGGCCGGTGACGGCGGCGAGCGGGAGACCGCCGGCGATCCCCTTGGCGGTGGTGATCAGGTCCGGGACGATGCCCTCGTCCTCGCACGCGAACCACTGGCCGGTGCGGCAGAAACCGGACTGGATCTCGTCGGCGACGAAGACGATGCCGTTGTCGGAGGCGAACTTGCTGATCGCCGGCAGGAAGCCCTTGGCCGGCTCGATGAAGCCGCCCTCGCCGAGCACCGGCTCGATGACGATGGCGGCCACGTTCTCGGCGCCGACCTGCTTGGCGATCTGGTCGATCGCCTGCGCGGCGGCCTCCGGGCCCGCGTTCTCCGGGCCGGTCGGCCAGCGGTAGCCGTACGCCACGGGCACGCGGTACACCTCGGGCGCGAACGGGCCGAAGCCGTGCTTGTACGGCATGTTCTTCGCGGTCAGCGCCATCGTGAGGTTGGTGCGGCCGTGGTAGCCGTGGTCGAACACGACCACCGCCTGGCGCTTGGTGTACGAGCGGGCGATCTTGACGGCGTTCTCGACGGCCTCGGCGCCGCTGTTGAACAGCGCGGACTTCTTGGCGTGGTCACCCGGGGTGAGCTCGGCGAGGGCCTCGGCGACCGCGACGTAGCCCTCGTACGGGGTGACCATGAAACAGGTGTGCGTGAAGTCCTGGAGCTGGGCGGTCGCCCGGCGGACCACGGCCTCCGCGCTCGCGCCGACGCTCGTGACGGCGATGCCCGAGCCGAAGTCGATCAGCCGGTTGCCGTCGACGTCCTCGACGATGCCGCCGCCCGCGCGCGCGGTGAACACGGGCAGCACCGACCCCACGCCCGCCGCGACGGCGGCGACACGACGAGCCTGCAGTTCCTGGGACTTCGGTCCGGGGATGGCGGTGACTACGCGGCGCTCCTGGGGAAGTGCGCTCATGTGGGGCTCCTGGAGTGGTGCGGACGGCTTGCCTTCTTTTCTCGCAGGCTAGGGCGACGGCCGGTGGGTGGGCATGCTCCATGTGGGCGTTGTCGGGTGTTCGTCTTGTCCGGGGTGGACATGGAGGAACGGTGGGCACGGATGTGCGCCCGGCCGCGTAATACGGTGAGCACACGGGTCCACCCGGCCGCGTAAACGGTGAACTCCCCTTGCGGGAGCGTTAGATTGGCTCGCTGATGGTGGACGGAACGGCTGGTCAGGGGGCAAGCGGGATGAACAGCGACGGGACGCGGGACGCGCGGGGCACGCATGCGAATTCTGTGCCGCGTCCGGCGGGGTCGCCGGAGATGCCCGCGGCACCTCCCGTGCCGCCGATGCCCGCGGGGGCTCCGGGCGCGCCGGGTGTGCCGGGCGTACCGCCCAGGCCGGACGGCAACGCCTTCCTGTCCTGGCTGCGGACGCCCCGGCCCGACGCGGCGCCCGGAGTGTGGCGGTTCGGGCACCGGCCGCGGCCGGAGGAGGAGCCGGAGACCGTCCCCGCCCGGCAGTTGCTGGGCGGCGCCCTGATCGCCTTCCTCGTCGGCTGGCTGATCTGGTCCCTGCTCTGGAACGGCTACCTCGGCGGCTGGTGGCTGGTCCCGCTCTACGCGATGATCCCGGACTCCTGGGCACCGGCCCACTCCTACTCCGCCGTGGTCCTCAGCTACGTCTGGTACACGGTCGTCGCCCTGGCGATCATGATCGGTGTGGGGCGGCTCGGCCGCTGGGGCGAGGTCTGGCGCCGGTACGGGGCCCCGCGCTTCCGGCAGCCGCGGGAGCGGCAGGTCGTACCGCCGCCCGAGGACGACCCCGCCCAGTGGAACCAGCTGCGCGAGGCCGGTGCCGGAGAGGCTGCCGAGCGGCTGGTGGCCGAGGCGGGGGCCGGGCTGATGCGGGACGTGGACCATGCGCGGATCATGCGGGCGTGGCAGGGCGTGCGCAGTGGCCGGCACAGTCTGGCGACGTTCACCGGAGCCGTGCTGAAGGACGGGGCGGCTGCCTGCCTGCACCCCTCCGGAGAGCGGGATCTGCCCACCCGGCTCGCCAAGCACGACCTGGTCACCGGGCAGGTCCGCCTGGGCGGCACCGTCGACGACCCGCGCAACCCGTACGCCTACCGGGGCACCGGTCTGGCCCTGGGCCCCGAGTTGCTCGGCACGTCCCTGCTGGCCGTCGGGCCCGCCGGGTCGGGGAAGACCGGCAGCGTCGTGTGGCCCGTCGCCGAGTCGCTGTGTCTGCACGCGCTCGCCGGGCGGGCCGCCGTGGTGGTCGTGGGGGCGGCGGGTGCGGGGCTCGGTCCGGCCGACGCGTACGACGTCGTCGTGCGGATCGGCAACCCGGAGTCCGTGTACGACCTCGACCTCTACGGCGGGACCACCGATCCCGACGAGGCGGCGGCCGTCCTCGCCGAGGCGCTCGTCGGCGATCTCGCCGACCCGCACCCCGGCGGTGACAGCAGGCGCTCCACCACGGTCCTCGCGCAGCTCCTCGGCCCGTTCCGGGCGGTGCACGGGCGGTTCCCGTCGGTGCCGCAGTTGCGCCAGCTGCTGGACGGCGCCCCCGGTCTGCTGGGCGAGCTGCGCGAGGCCCTCCAGGACGCCGGGCAGGAGTCGCTGCTGCGGGAGCTGGACGCGCGGGAACGTCAGCTCGGGCACCCCGGGGACCTCGCGGGTGTCCTGGCGGACCGGCTCGCCCTTCTCGACCGGCCCGCCTTCGCCGGGTTCTTCGACACCTCCGGACAGTCCCGGCCCTTCTCCCTGCGGGCCCTCGACCACCCCGTACGGGTCCGGATCGACCTCCCCGAACGCGGTCACGCCGACGCCTCGCGCATCCTGGCGCGGCTGGTGCTCGCGCAGTTCGCCGCGAGCGTCGCGGTACGGGAGGACCGGTCGCTGTTCGCCTGCCTGGTGCTGGACGACGCCACGGGCGTCATCACGCCGGATGCCGTACGCGGCATCCAGCGGCTGCGGTCCACCAACGCGGGGACGGTCCTCACGCTGCGTACCCTCGACGACGTGCCTCGGCCGTTGCGCGGCCCGCTCCTCGGCGCCATCGGCTGCCGGATGGCGCTGTCCGGGCTCACCCCGTGGGACGGTCAGGACTTCGCCGAGGTGTGGGGCAAGGAGTGGACCGAGGCCCGGGACGTCACCGACCGGCAGATCATCGCCGACTCCCCGGCGGGCAAGGCCTGGCACGCGCTGCGCCGGGTCATGACCGGCCACGCGCCCACCGCTCGGGCCGTGACCGTACGGCAGGTGGAGCGGGAGCGGTGGTCCGCCTCCGAACTGGCGCACGGAGTGCCGCCGGGGCACGCGGTGCTGTCGCTGACGAACGTGCGGGGTGAACACGCGCCGCCGTTGCTGGTGGACCTGCGGGGCTGAGCGGGCGGGCCGGGGTGCCGTTCGATTTGAGCCATTCGGTGTGCGGTGCGTGGGACTTGTGATCGTACGGTGAGGCAGAATCGTCACAGGCCGTTCATACGCGACGGCCAAAAAGGCGTTGCCTTCCCTGACACGCTCTCTGTCTCCCCTTCCGATGTCGACCTGAAGGTCTCATGCCTCCGACGCTCGCCTCGCTCGTCCACCACTCGGCGCTCAAGCTGACCGTGCGGGCGGGTGAGGACCGCCTGGACGTGCCGGTGCGCTGGGCGCACGCCAGTGAGCTCGCCGACCCCGTGCCGTACATGGAGGGCGGGGAGCTGCTGCTGATCACCGCGTTGAAGCTGGACGCGGAGGATCCGGAGGCGATGCGGCGCTATGTGCGGAGGCTGGTGGGGGCCGGGGTCGTCGGGCTCGGGTTCGCCGTCGGGGTGCACTACGAGGACATCCCCGAGGCGCTCGTCGACGCGGCCGAGGGGGAGGGGCTGCCCCTCCTGGAAGTGCCCCGGCGTACGCCCTTCCTCGCCATCAGCAAGGCGGTGTCGGCCGCGATCGCCGCCGAGCAGTACCGGGCGGTGACGGCGGGGTTCGCCGCACAGCGGGAACTCACCAGGCAGGCGTTGACCGCCGGACCCGAAGGGCTGCTGGGCGCGCTCGCCGGGCAGGTCGACGGGTGGGCGGCCCTGTACGACGCCTCCGGCGCGGTCGTCGCGGTGGCGCCCGAGTGGGCGGAGCGGCGGGCCGGACGACTCGTCGCCGACGTCGAACGGCTGCGGGACCGGCCCACTCCGGCCAGCGCGGTCGTCGGCGGCGAGGACCGCGTCGAACTGCACTCCCTCGGCACCGGCCGCCGGGCCCGCGCCGCCCTCGCCGTCGGCACGGCGGCGGCCCTCGGTACGGCCGAGCGCTACGCCGTCCACTCCGCGATCGCCCTCCTCACCCTCACGACGGAACGATCGCGCCCGTTGTACGCCGCCGAGCAGCGGATCGGCGCGGCGGTGCTGCGGATGCTGCTGGCGGGGGAGTGCGACCACGCGCGCGCCGTGGCCGGGGATCTCTACGGCGGCCTTCTGGACGCCCCGTTCCGGCTGATCCTCGCGGAGGCGGCGTCGGCTTCGGCCGCGCGGGCGCGGATGGAGGGGGCAGTCGGCGCGGTCAGTGCGGCGGGTGCCGTGGAGGAGCCGACCGGGGCCGAGGCCGTGCCGGTGAGCCCGTCCGGGGCGGCGGGCGCGCGTGCCTCCGGAGGGGGGCGTGGAGCCGGGGAAGGGACTCGTCGGTCCGGGCGCGGGGGTGTGCAGGGGGCCGCCGGGCCAGGGGCCGTGGCTGCGGGGGTGGCCGTCGACGTCGTACGGGCCGCCGCGGGCGGGGTGGTCGGTGGCGACTCGGGAGGGGAACTGCTCGGACAGCTCGTCGAGGTGGTGGAGGGCGCTGCGGCGCGCGCCGGCGAGCCGGTGCTCGTGGTGCCCGACGGGGAGCGGCTCGTCGTGCTCGCCGTGGACGGGGGCGCGGCGGTCGCCGCGTGCGGGGAGTTCGCGGTGGCGTTGGAGACGGCTCGGGCGGCGGGGCCGGATCCGGTCGCCGCCGGTGCGTCGTCCGCCGGCGTGTCCGCCCCCGGCGGCGTCGGTGGTTGCGTCGAGGACGAGGAACTCGTCGTCGGGTTGTCCGCGCCCGCCGGGCCGATCGCGGCCGCCGCGGCGTACAAGCAGGCCGAGCAGGCGCTGTCCGTGGCCCGGCGCCGGGGGCGTTGTCTTGTCGAGCACGAGGAGCTGGCGGCGGGGTCCGTGCTGCCGCTGCTCGGGGACGACGCCGTGCGGGCCTTCGCCGACAGCCTGCTCCGTCCGCTGCGTGAGCACGACGCGACGGGGCGGGGGGATCTGGTCGCTTCGCTGCGGGCCTGGTTGTCGCGCCACGGACAGTGGGACGCGGCCGCCGCGGACCTGGGGGTGCACCGGCACACGCTGCGCTACCGGATGCGCAGGGTGGAGGAGATCCTCGGCCGGTCGCTGGACGATCCGGACGTGCGGATGGAGCTGTGGCTGGCGCTGAAGGCCACGGCCGCGGCAGGGGAGTAGGTCGCGTCCCCCTCGCCCCGCCGCCCCGCGGGTGACGGGCTCGTGGACGTCGTCCCTGGCGAGCGGGCCCTGTGGAGGTCCGCCCCCGGGAGGCAGCGGGTCGGCATGGGCGCCGCCGTAGGGACCGGGAGCGACGCCGGAAGCGGGTAGCGGGGTTCGGGGGCCCCGGCCAGGTGCCCGCTGGGCAAGTGGGTCAGACGACGGCGAGCCGGTCCACCAGCAGTTCCACTCTTCGTTCGGTGTCCTCGGGCGGGAGGCGTCGTGCCCGGGTCAGGGTCGCCAGTCCGTGCAGGGCCGCCCAGAACACCTCGGTGAACAGTCCCGGGTGGACGCCCTCCCCGGCGACCTCGTCGAGGTTCTCCAGCAGGGCGGCGAAGGCGTCCTTCAGCGGCTCGGGGGTGTCCTCGTGCGCGAACGCCAGGCCGCCGTCGAGCCGGAACATGGCGTCGTAGACCGCCGGGTGGCGTTCGGCGAAGTCGAGGTAGACGCGGGCCAGAGCGGTGACCCGGGTGCGGGGGCCGTCCGCGGCGGAGGTCGCGGCCCGCAGCGCCGTGGCCATCTCGGCGGCACCCTCCAGGGCGACGGCTCCGATGATCTCGCGCTTGCCGCGGAAATGGCTGTAGAGGACGGGCTGGCTGTATTCGATGCGCTCGGCGAGCCGACGGGTGGTGACCGCCTCCCAGCCCTGCTGCTCGGCGAGTTCACGGGCCGTGGCCACGATGAGGCGCTCGCGGACCGCCCGTTCGCGCTCCTTGCGTTCCTGTACCGACATGACGCGATCCTAGCACCGCTAGACAATCGAGCGGCAGTAGGTCTAGCGTTGACCCATCAGCTAGCGGCGCTAGATCCCTGGAGGGTCATCATGCTCGACGCACTTGAGGTGTTCACCACCGTGGTCATCGGCCTGATGGTGGGGGTGGAGTTCTCCGTCGCCTTCGTCATCAACCCGATCCTCAACGGACTGCCCGAGGAGAGCGTCGTGCTCGGCCGCGCCCGCGGGGGCCGGATGCTCGGCTCCGTGATGCCGGTCTGGTACCTCACCTCCCTCGTGCTCGTCGCGGTCTGGGCCGTCGCCGGATGGCAGCACCGCGGCACCGGCCTCGTGGTCATCGCCGGGGTGCTGCTGGTCATCAGCGTGATCATGTCGCTCCTGCTGCTCGTCCCGATCAACAACCGGGGCAGGACATGGACGCCCGAGAACCGACCCGAGGACTGGAAGGAGCAGGCGAACCGCTGGGACCGCTTCCACTACGTCCGCGTCGCCGTCATCGTCGCCGCCTTCACCCTGCTGGTCGCCGCTCTCGCCTGAGCCCGCGCCGGTGGCGCGCGAAGCGCTCATTCGTCACCGCCGGGCACGGCTCCCCGGGCGCGCTTCTCACGCGAGGCGGCGGGACGGGGGTGAGGTGGTCCGCTCACCCTCACCCGTCCAATCTGGCGCAAGCCCCTGTCGTACTCATACGTGCCGGACAAGCGACCCCTCGCCCCACCGGCCCTACGGTGGAGCGGAAGTCGAAGTGTCACTTACCGAAGGGCCGGGAACGACTATGACCGCCACTCACGCCTTCTGGCTCGCCGGCCGTCAGGCCAGCGGTGAGACCACGTTCGATGTGACGTCGCCCTGGGACGGCCGGTTGGTCGGCAGGGTGAGTGTGCCGACGGACGAGCAGGTCGAAGAGGCCGTGGCCGCCGCGCACGCCGTGCGGGACGAGTTCGCGGCGACCCCGGCGCATGTACGGGCCGGTGTGCTGGACCGGGTCAGCAGGCGTCTGGCCGAGCGGACCGAGGAGATCGCGCAACTGATCTCCGCCGAGAACGGCAAGCCGATCAAGTGGGCGCGCGGCGAGGTCGGCCGGGCCGTGTCCGTGTTCCGGTTCGCGGCCGAGGAGGCCCGCCGGTTCAACGGCGGCGAGGCGCAGCGGCTCGACACCGACCTCGGCGGTCAGGGGCGACTGGCCCTCACGCGCCGCTTCCCCAAGGGCGCCGTCCTCGGTATCGCGCCGTTCAACTTCCCGCTCAACCTCTGCGCCCACAAGATCGCCCCGGCGATCGCGGCCGGTGTGCCGATCATCCTGAAGCCCGCCCCGGCCACCCCCCTCTCCGGGCTGATCATCGGAGAACTGCTCGCCGAGGCCGAGGCCCACGCGGCGGGCGCGGCCGGTACGGCCGGCGCGGGAGCGGGGACCGTCCTTCCGGTCGGCTCCTGGAGCATCCTCCCCGTCGCCAACGACCGCATGCCCGCCCTCGTCCAGGACGAGCGGCTGCCCGTGATCTCCTTCACCGGTTCCGAGAAGGTCGGCTACGCGATCATGGACTCGGTTCCGCGCAAGCACTGCACCCTGGAGCTCGGCGGAAACGGCGCGGCGGTCGTGCTGGCCGACTACGCGAGCGACGAGGACCTCGACTGGGCCGCGACCCGTATCGCGACCTTCTCGAACTACCAGGGCGGCCAGTCCTGCATCTCCGTGCAGCGGGTGATCGCGGACGCGTCCGTGTACGAGCGGCTGCTGCCGCGCATCGTCGCCGCGGTCGAGGCCCAGGTGACGGGCGACCCGTCCGACGGCGCCACCGACGTCGGACCGCTGGTCGACGAGACCGCGGCCAAGCGCGTCGAGACCTGGGTCCAGGAGGCGGTCGACGCCGGGGCCACCCTCCTCACCGGCGGCAAGCGCGACGGCGCCACGTACGCGCCGACGGTCCTGGCCGACGTACCCGCCGACGTGACCGTCTCCTGCGAGGAGGTCTTCGGGCCCGTCCTCACCGTACGCAAGGTGGACGGGGAGGCCGAGGCCTTCGCCGCCGTCAACGACTCCAAGTACGGCCTCCAGGCGGGCGTCTTCACCCATGACCTGCAGACCGCCTTCCGCGCCCACCGCGCACTGGAGGTCGGCGGCGTGGTCATCGGTGACGTGCCGTCCTACCGCGCCGACCAGATGCCCTACGGCGGCGTGAAGCAGTCCGGAGTGGGGCGTGAGGGCGTGAAGTTCGCGATGGACGACTACACGTACGAGCGGGTGCTGGTGCTCACCGGTATCGCCCTCTGACCTGCCACGGCCAGGTGGGGCGCGAAGGATGAAGAGGGGTCCCCGACCCCCTAGCTTCTGACAATCGTTTTCAGGTAGCCTGGGGTCAGATCCCGGGATGAAGGGGCCCGGCACCGATGCCTTCCGGTGCCGGGCCCCTTCTGTGTGTGTCGGCCTGCTTCCGGACCCTCAACCGGAGAAGCCGACGTGCGCCAGCCGCAGTGGGCCGCGCAGCTTCAGGTGGACGTCGTGCACGCCGGCGACCGCCACGCCCGTGCGCAGCGTGGTGTACGCGTACGGGTCGCCGGTGGGGCCCTCCAGCGTCAGTGTCGCGAGGACCGGACCGCCGATCAGGGAGAACTCGACGGTGCCCTCCCCGGACACCTCCGCCTCGATCCCGGTGGCCCCCGCGCCGAAGTCGCAGTTCTGGAAGAGCAGTTGACCGGAGCCGCCGTCCGCCGGTGTCACCGCGTCGCCCGACACCTTGGTGCGGTCGACGATCTCCGTGCCGCGCTGTTCGTCGAAGTCCGCCGCGTCCAGGCCGTGCGTGACGACCGGGCGCGGAGCCACGGGTGCGCCCTCGACGGTGACGGACGTACGGAGACGGATGTCCTCGCTCGACGCGCCGGCCAGGAGTTCGTACGCGCCGGTCTCCAGATGCCAGGTGCCGTGGGCCACGTCCCAGAACTCCAGGACGGACAGCGGGAGCCGGAAGGTCAGTTCCGTCGAGGCGCCGGGGGCGAGGGTCACCCGGCGATGGCCGAGCAGCTCGCGGCGGGGGCGGGGGACCGACGGGTCCGCGGCGCGGGCGTACAGCTGGGCCACCTCGTCGGCGGTCACCGCGCCCGTGTTGGTGACGGTGAAGGAGACCGTCAGCGCGTCGACGCCCACATGGGCGACCAGGTTTCCGTACGCGAACTCCGCGTACGACAGGCCGTGGCCGAACGGGAAGAGCGGGGTGCCCTCGAAGTAGAGATACGTCTGACGGCCGCCGATCACGTCGTAGTCGAGGAGGTCGGGCAGGTCGGCGTCGGAGGCGTACCAGGTCTGCGGGAGGCGGCCGGCGGGGGAGACGTCGCCGGCGAGGACGCGGGCCAGGGCGGTGCCGGCGGCCTGGCCGCCGTGCGCGGTCCACAGGACGGCGGGCAGGTCGGCGGGGTCCACCGCGTACGGGTAGGCCGAGACCAGGACCAGCGCGGTGTTCGGGTTGGCGGCGCGGGCCGCGCGCAGCAGGCGCTCCTGGTGGGCGGGGAGCGCGAGGCCGGTGCGGTCCTCGGTCTCGCGGCCGTTGATGTGCGGGTCGTTGCCCGCGACGACGAGGACCACGTCGGCCTCGGCGGCGACCCTGGCCACGGCCTCCTCACCGGGCTGGACGACCATGAGTTCGAAGGTTTCCGGATTCTCGTCGGCAACCTTCACGCCGTCGGCGCCGACAGTGACGTACCGGCCTGTCCCTGTGTGCTTGAGGAGGTGACCGTTCGCGTGGGATCCGGAGGGCTCCAGGCGGAACGTCTCCTGGACGACCCAGCCGCCCGGCTGATCCGCCGAGGCGCGCAGGTATCCGTCGTCGGCGACCGAGAGATAGCGGCCGTCGGGGGCGCGGAAGGTGAGGACGCCCTCGCCCCAGTCGACGAGGGCCAGTTCGGTGCCCTCCGTGTCCGTGGTGAGCGGCGGAAGGTCGGTGCGGCCGGCCAGGAGCGCCGGGTCGAGGGCGCCCTCCGCGCCGCGCACCTCGTCGGCAACCTCGGCGGCCTGGGGCACGGAGACGAACGCGCCGGTGGACAGCGCCCGCAGGCGTACGCGGTCCACGCCCTCCGCGAACGTCACGCGCTCGGCGCCGAAGCGGTCGTACAGCCCTTCGAGCGGCGTGGAGCGGTGCAGCAGGGTGCCGCTGTACCAGTCGAGTTTGCACTCGTCGGCGAGCAGCCCGACGACGGCGATCCGGGTGTCGGCCGCGAGCGGCAGCAGGTCGCCCTCGTTCTTCAGCAGGACGACCGCCTGCTCGGCGGCCTCCCGGGCGAGGGCCCGGTGGGCCGGGGTGTCGAAGTCCGTGAGGCCGGCGTACGGGTCGTCGTCGGCGTCGAACTCACCGAGGCGGAAGCGGACCGAGAGCTGGCGGCGGACCGCTCGGTCGATGTCGTCCTCGGTCAGCAGGCCCTTGTCCAGGGCGCCCCGGATGCGCCCGATCATCGTGGAACTCTCCGTGCCGTGGTCGGTGAAGCTGTCGACCCCGGCGCGCAGCGAGGCGGCGGTGGCCTCCTCGTGGGTGGCGTAGTAGTGCTCGGAGTCGACGAGGTTCGACGGCGCGCCCGCGTCCGAGCAGACCAGCAGATGCTCGGCGGTCCAGCGGCGCAGGTGCTCGGCCAGATGGGGCGAGACGTGGTTGGGGCGGCCGTTGACCAGGTTGTACGCGGGCATGACGCCGGCGACCGCGCCCGCCTCGACGGTCTCGCGGAAGGCGCGCAGGTCGTACTCGTGCAGGACGCGCGGGCGGACCGAGGAGGAGGTGGTGGAGCGGTCGGTCTCGTTGTTGTGCGCCAGCCAGTGCTTGAGCACGGGGGCCGTGCGCCAGAACGTGGGGTGGTCGCCGCGCAGGCCGCGGGTGTAGGCGGTGGCGATCGCCGAGGTCAGCTTCGGGTCCTCGGAGTAGCCCTCCTCGTTCCGGCCCCAGAGCGGGTGGCGCAGCAGGTTGACGGTGGGGGACCAGACGTTGAGGCCGACGCGGTCGTCGCGGGCACGCATCGCGCGGGTCTCGGTCGAGACGGCCTCGCCGACGCGGCGGACGAGGTCCTCGTTCCAGGTCGCGCCGAGGCCCACGGCCTGCGGGAACACCGTCGCGGGGCCCATCCAGGCCACGCCGTGCAGGGCCTCCTGTCCGGTGCGGAACGCGGCCACCCCCAGACGGTCGACGGCGGGGGCGAACTGGTGCAGGAACGCGATCCTCTCGTCCAGGGTGAGCCGCTGGAGCAGATCGTCGATGCGCTTCGCGAGCGGCAGCTGCGGATCGCGGAAAGGCGGCGGGGGCGTCGTCTGTGCGGTCACGTTGGGGATCCCTTTGCGGTGGAGCGACGAGGCGCTTTCGAAGCGCTTCGATGCTCATTCGACCGTGGGGTGGGTGTCAAGAGACCAAGGCGCAACAGATCCGTTTCCTCACCGTCATACAGGCCGAGATATCGAAGGTCGGAGGGGGTCGTTCCAGTCGCCCACACCGCCGAGGAATCTGGGAATCGACCCTTGTGCACCCCCGGTCGTTCACTTAACCTCGCAGCAACATCGAAGCGCTTCGACTGCGGAGGGAAACGCTTCGCGTGCTCACCTCCCTCCGCTGCTCGACGGTTCACCGCTTCAGCACAGCCAGTTCCACTCAGACACCGCAGCCGACGGCCACCGCCGGGTGTCCTGGTGTGCGCCATGAAGGGTTGACGCAATGACGCCGAACTCCGCCACCTCCGCCGCGCCCAGCCGGAGAAGCTTCCTCGCCTCCACGGCGGTCGCCGCCGCCGCAGTGGCGGGGGGTGTGCCGCTGCTGTCCGCCTGCGGCGGCTCGCAGGAGGGCCGCAAGGAGGGCACGACGTCGGGCAAGGACGCGAAGAAGATCCTTCCCGCGTTCGTCGCGTCGAACGTGGTGGCGCCCGACATCCCGGCGAAGAACGGCGCGCCCGCCGGCTTCACCAAGGCGATCGCGACCGCCGACCTGAAGACCTCGGTCCCGAAGAAGCTCGGCAGCGGCGGCAAGCTCAAGGTCATGTCCCCGTTCTGGGGCACCCCGCCCAAGGGCGACAACCCGTACTACACGGCGATGAACGAGGCCGTCGGCGTCGACGTGACCTGGCAGAACCAGGACGGCGTCACCTACGACCAGAAACTCGGCGCGGTCCTCGCCTCCAGCGACATCCCGGACGTCGTGGTCGTCCCCGGCTGGAACCTGATGGGCAAGATACCGAGCGCCATCAACGCCAAGTTCGCCGATCTCGGCCCCTACCTCTCCGGCGACAAGGTCAAGGACTACCCGAACCTCGCGGCCGTCCCCTCCGAGGCCTGGCAGCGCGGCATCTTCGGGGGCCAGTTGCGCGCGGTCCCGATGCCCGCCCCGTACGTCACGGACATCGCGCCGATGTACCGCAAGGACGTCTTCGAGAAGAAGGGCTACAGCGTCCCGACGAGCCCGGACGAGTTCCTCTCCTGGGCGAAGGAGGCCACCGACGCCAAGGCGAAGGTGTGGGCCTGTGACGACATGAAGTGGACGGCGTTCAACGTCTTCGGCGTCTTCCCCGGCAGCGACAAGGCGCTGTGGTGGAACATGGTCGACGGCAAACTGGTCAACCGCGTCGAGACCGAGGAGTACCTCGAAGCGCTGGAGTGGACGCGCAAGCTCTACGCGGCCGACGTGGTCCACCCGGACGCGGTCTCCGGCAAGGCGGGCGGCGACGCCAGGAACCGGTTCACCGCCGGCCAGTCCCTCGTCTTCAACGGCAACATCTCCGCCTGGTGGGGCTCGGTCTCCGAACAGGCCACCCAGAACTCCGACTTCGACATGGCCGCGTTCGACATCTTCGGCCCCGACGGCGGCGACCCCGCCCTGTGGGCGGTGCAGCCCGCCAACATCTTCACCTTCGTCAGCAAGAAGGCGACCGAGCAGCAGATCAAGGACTTCCTCGCCCTCTGCAACTACTGTGCCGCGCCCTACGGCACCAAGGAGTTCATGCTCACCGCCTACGGCGTCGAGGGCACGGACTACGACATGAAGAAGGGCCTGCCGGTCAAGAGCACCCAGGGTGTCAACGAGGTCAACGGCGCCTACGACTACACCGGCAACCCGGCGCCGTACACCGCCTACCCCGACTTCCCCGAGGTCACCAAGGGCATGGTCGAGTGGATGCAGCGCATGGGCGCCTTCACCAAGAAGACCTCGTTCTTCGGGCTGACCGTCACCGAGCCCAACCGCTGGGCCAACCTCGCCGACAACTTCGAGCAGTTGGAGGACGACGTGGTACGCGGGCGCAAGAAGATCAGCGACGTCCAGCAGGCGGTCTCCGACTGGAAGAGCAAGGGCGGCGACGGTCTGCGCGACTGGTACATGAAGCTGCTCGACGACACCGGTTCGGCGAACTGACCCGGGGCCGAGGCGAGGAGAAGGCCGTGTCCCACAGCACGGTGCCCCGGTCGAGGGCCGGGGCCAAGACCCCCGAGACGACCCCGGTGGCGTCCGACGACGCCGGATCCAGCGCCCGGCCTCCGTCCGGGGGAGACGGACGCGCGGGCAAGCTGGGCCTTCGCCTCAGATTCCGGCGCGACCGCACGCTGATCCTGATGACGCTGCCGGCCGTCCTGCTGATCCTGGTCTTCAACTACATACCGATTCTCGGCAATGTGGTCGCCTTCCAGGACTACGACCCGTACCTCAGCGAGAACGGCTTCATCGCCATCTTCCAGAGCCCCTGGGTCGGCGTCGAGCAGTTCGAACGGATCTTCGCGGACTCGGCCTTCTGGCACGCGGTGCAGAACACCTTCGTGCTGTTCTTCCTCCAGCTCGTGCTGTTCTTCCCCATCCCGATCCTGCTGGCGCTGCTCATCAACAGCATCGTCAGGCCCCGGATCCGGGCGGTCGCCCAGGCGATCATGTACCTGCCGCACTTCTTCTCCTGGGTCCTCGTCGTCACCGTGTTCATGCAGATCTTCGGCGGGGCAGGCGTCATCGCGCAGACGCTCCGCCGGCACGGCTACGACGGATTCGACCTGATGACCAACCCGGAGATCTTCAAGTACCTGGTCACGGTCGAGATGATCTGGAAGGACGCCGGCTGGGGCATCATCGTCTTCCTCGCCGCGCTCTCCTCCGTCTCCCACGACCTGTACGAGGCCGCCGCGATGGACGGCGCCGGCCGCTGGCGGCGCATGTGGCACATCACCCTGCCCGCCCTGCGCCCGGTGATCGCCCTGCTGCTGGTGCTGCGGGTCGGCGACGCCCTCACTGTCGGATTCGAACAACTGCTGCTGCAACGGCAGGCGGTGGGCGTCGACGCCTCCGACGTCCTCGACACCTATGTGTGGTGGAACGGCATCCGCAACCAGGACTTCAGCTACGCCGCCGCTGCGGGACTGATCAAGGGCGTGGTCGGCCTCGCGCTGGTCCTGACCGCCAACAAGGTCGCCCATCTCATGGGTGAGCAGGGGGTGTACAAGAAATGAGCGCACTCGTCGACGAGACGGTCACGACGGCAGAGCAGGCCGACCGGCGCCCGACGACGCCGAAGCCGAGCCGCTGGGCCGCGCCGCCCCGCCCGGTCTGGGAGGAGGAACCCGCGAAGGCGGGACTCGCGGGCAAGGGCATCGCCCTGGGTTTCGCCTGCTTCGCGATCCTCTTCCCCCTGTGGATCGTCATCGTCACCAGCCTTCAGACGAAGAAGACCATCGACGACGCGGGCGGTCTGGTCGTCGTCCCCAAAGGCATCACCTTCATCGCCTACCAGGAACTCCTCAGCGGCGGCCAGGTCCAGCGGGCCGCCCTGGTCAGTGTCGGCGTCACCCTCGTCGGCACCCTGTTCAGCATGACCGTGTCGGTCCTGTGCGCCTACGGTCTCTCCCGCGTCGGCTCACTCGGCCACCGTTGGATCCTGATGACCCTGCTCGCGACGATGTTCTTCGGCGCGGGCCTCATCCCCACGTACCTCCTGGTCCAGGGCCTCGGCCTCACCGACACCTACCTCGCTCTGATCCTCCCCAGCGCGGTGAGCGTCTTCAACATCCTGGTCCTGCGCGCGTTCTTCATGGGCATCTCGCCGGAACTCATCGACAGCGCCCGCATCGACGGGGCCGGCGACTGGCGCATCCTGTGGCAGATCGTGATGCCGCTCTCCCGCGCGGTCCTCGCGGTCATCGCCCTCTTCTACGCGGTCGGCTACTGGAGCGCCTGGTTCAACGCCTCCATCTACCTCACCGACCAGGACATGATGCCGCTGCAGAATGTCATGATCCAGCTCGTCCAGAAACAGGAACGCCCGGTGGGCCTCTCCGCCCAGATCAACACCGGCCAACTCTCGCCGCTGGCCATCCAGATGGCGGTCATGGTCATGGCCCTCCTCCCCGTCGCCGTGCTCTCCCCCTTCGTCCAGAAGCACTTCAAGAAGGGCATGCTGACCGGCGCGGTCAAGGGTTGACCGAGTGTCCAAGGGCCCGCGGGGTTCTGTTCGTGGGCGACTGCGGGTGGTCTGTGGTCGCTCGCGCCCCGCGCCCCTGAAGAGCCCCGGGCGCGACCCATGCCTTCAAGGGGCGCGGGGAACTGCGCGACCAGCCACGCCCCAACCGCAGTCGCCCACGAACAGACCCCCCGCGCTCATAGGCGCCCACCCCGCACCCCCCTCCGTACACAACGAGGTATGTCATGCGCACGCCCCAGCCAAGTCGCCGCACCGTACTCGCCGCGAGCACGGCCGCCGCAGCCCTCACAGCTCTCCCCGCCCTGGGCACCCCGGCCCACGCCGCCGGAGCCCGGACCGGCTCGGCCGGCGGTACCACCTACCGCTGGCGCAACGCCGTGATCGGCGGCACCGGCTTCATCACCGGCGTCCTCTTCCACCCGGCGAGACGCGGCCTCGCGTACGCCCGCACCGACATCGGCGGCGCCTACCGCTGGGACGACCACAAGGCCCGCTGGACCCCGCTGACCGACCACCTCGGCTGGGACGACTGGAACCTCCTCGGCGTGGAGGCCATCGCCCTCGACCCCGCCCACCCGGACCGCGTCTACCTCGCCCTCGGCACCTACGCCCAGTCCTGGGCCGGCAACGGCGCCGTCCTGCGCTCCGACGACCGCGGCGCCACCTGGACCCGCACCGACCTCCCCGTGAAGCTCGGCGCCAACGAGGACGGCCGGGGCGCGGGCGAGCGGCTCCTCGTCGACCCGCGCGACAGCGACACCCTGTGGCTGGGCACCAGGCACGACGGCCTGCTCAGGTCGACGGACCGGGGTGCCACCTGGGCGTCCGCGACCGGCTTCCCGGCGACCCCGAGCGGCTCCGGCCAGGGCGTCATCCTGCTCGTGGCCGCAGGCCGCACCGTGTACGCCGGCTGGGGAGACGCGGACGGCACCTCCGCGACGGCGAACCTGTACCGCACCACCGACGGCACCACCTGGGAAGCCGTCCCGGGCCGCCCGACCGGCACCGCCGCGAAGGTCCCGATCCGTGCCGCGTACGACCGCCACACCCGCGAGCTGTACGTGACGTACGCCGACGCTCCCGGCCCCAACGGTCAGGCGAACGGCAGTGTGCACAAGCTCCGCACCACCACCGGCACGTGGACCGAGGTGACCCCGGTGAAGCCGGGCGGTACCACGAGCGACGGTGGCGCCGACACCTTCGGCTACGGCGGCGTCGCCGTCGACGCGCGCCGCCCGGGCACGGTGGTCGTGTCCACCAACAACCGCTGGGCCGAGATCGACACCCTGTTCCGGTCCACGGACGGCGGCCGCACCTGGACGTCCCTCAAGGACTCCGCCGTCCTGGACGTGTCCGAGACCCCCTATCTCAAGTGGGGCGCCGACAAGCCGAAGTTCGGCTGGTGGATCCAGGCGCTCGCCCTCGACCCGTTCGACTCGAAGCACCTCGTGTACGGCACCGGCGCGACGCTGTACGGCACCCGGGACCTGAAGAACTGGGCTCCGCGGACACGGGGCCTGGAGGAGGCGTCCGTGGTGCAGCTGGTGTCGCCCCCGGCCGGGGAGGCACACCTGCTCAGCGGCTCCCGGGACATCGGCACGATGTACCACGAGCGGCTCACGGCGTCCCCGTCGCGCGGCATGGCGTCGAACCCGGTATTCGGATCGGCTACGGGACTCGCACAGGCCTCGGCGAAGCCCTCGTACGTGGTCCGCACCGGCTGGGGCGACCACGGCAACGGCGCCCACTCGCAGGACGGGGGCCGGACCTGGGCACCCTTCGCGGCCCAGCCGGACATCGCCAGGAACGCCCCGGGACCGATCGCCGTCAACGCCGACGGCAGTGTGCTGCTGTGGTCCTTCGTGCACTGGGACGGCACGAAGTACGCGGCCCACCGCTCCGCCGACCACGGGGCGACCTGGACCGAGATCTCCTCCTTCCCGAAGGGCGCCACTCCGGTCGCCGACCCGGCCGACCCGACGCGCTTCTTCGCCTACGACACCGACACGGGAACGCTGTACGCCAGCACGGACAGCGGCGTCTCCTTCACGGCCCGAGCGGCCGGACTGCCGCGGGGCGACAGCCAGTTCAAGCTGGTCGCGGCCCCCGGACGCAGCGGAGACCTGTGGCTGAGCGTCAAGACGAACGGGCTGTACCGGTCCACCGACGCGGGAGTGACCTTCTCGAAGGTGGACAGCTGCTGGGCCTCGCACACCCTCGGCTTCGGCAAGGCCGCCGACGGCGCCGACTACCCGGCGATCTACCAGGTCGGCTCGACGGAGACCATCACCGCCGTCTACCGCTCCGACGACGGTGCGAAGACCTGGACCCGTATCAACGACGACGCCCACCAGTGGGGCTGGACCGGCGAGGTCGTCGTCGGCGATCCGCGCGTGTACGGCCGTGTGTACCTGGCCACGAACGGGCGGGGCATCCAGTACGGGGAGCCGGTCTGATGCGCGAGCCGACCGGCCCGTCCCTGGCCGACGCCACCCGCGGCCGCGTCCTCTTCGGAGGCGACTACAACCCGGAGCAGTGGCCCGAGGCGACGTGGCACGAGGACGTACGGCTGATGAAGGAGGCGGGCGTCAACTCCGTCACCCTCGGCGTCTTCTCCTGGGCGAAGCTCGAACCCCGGTCCGGGGCAAGGGAGTTCGGCTGGCTGGACCGGTTGATGGACCTGATGCACGCAGGCGGTATCGGCGTCGTCCTCGCCACCCCCACCTCCTCCCCGCCGCCGTGGATGGGGCGTCTGCACCCCGAGACCCTCCCGCGCGACGAGGACGGCCGGATCGAGTGGTGGGGCTCCCGGCAGCACTTCTCGCACTCCAGCGACACCTACCGCCGTCACGCCGCCGCCATCACCGAGGATCTCGCCGCCCGCTACGGCGACCATCCGGCCCTCACCATGTGGCACATCAACAACGAGTACTGCACCTACGACTGGGGCGACGAGGCGGCGAGGACCTTCCGGGGGTGGCTCCAGCGGAGGTACGGGACGCTCGACGCGCTCAACGAGGCCTGGGGCACGGCCTTCTGGAGCCAGGGCTATGACGGCTGGCACGAGATCCTCCCGCCGCGCCGCGCCCACTACATGAGGAACCCCACCCAGGTGCTCGACTTCAAACGCTTCACGAGCGACATGCTCCTGGAGTGCTACGTCATGGAGCGCGACATCGTCCGCCGGCACACCCCGCACCTGCCGGTCACCACCAACTTCATGCCGATGTGGGTGGGCCAGGACGCGTGGCGGTGGGCCGAGGAGGAGGACGTCGTCTCGGTCGACCTCTACCCGGACCCGCGTGACCCGCTCGGCGCGCAGCACGGCGCCCTGGTCCAGGACATGACCCGCTCGCAGGCGGGCGGCGGCCCCTGGATGCTGATGGAGCAGGCGGCGGGCCCCGTCAACTGGCGCGGCGTCAACCACCCCAAGCCCCGTGGACTCAACCGACTGTGGTCCTTCCAGGCCGTCGCCCGGGGTGCGGACGCCGTCTGCTACTTCCAGTGGCGGCAGTCCCGGCAGGGCGCCGAGAAGTTCCACTCCGGCATGGTCACCCACGCGGGTGAGCAGGGTCGTACCTACCAGGAGGTGCGGCGACTCGGCCGGGAACTGGCCGCCGTCGGCCATGAGGTGGCAGGGCGGCACATCGACGCCGACATCGCCGTGCTGTTCGACTGGAACTCCTGGTGGGCCGGTGCCCAGGACGGCCGGCTGTCGTCCGAGATCGATCTCCCCCAGGTCGTACGCTCCTGGCACCGTGCCCTCTGGGAGGAGAACCTCACCACCGCCTTCGCCCACCCCGAACACGATCTCTCCGCCTACCGACTCGTCGTCGTACCGCAGCTCTACCTGCTCACGGACGCGGCCGTGGACAACCTGCTCGCGTACGTACGGGGCGGCGGCACCCTCGTCAGCGGCTTCCTGACCGGCGTCGCCGACGAGGACGACCGGGTACGCCCCGGTGGCATGGACGCCCGGCTCCGTGACCTCTTCGGTATCCGCACCCTGCACGAGTGGTGGCCGCTGGACGCGGGGGAGGAGGTCGAGTGCGACGGCGCCCGGGGCGTCTTCCGGGGGACGCTGTGGTCCGAGGAGATCGAGACAGCCGACGCGGAGGTGGTCGTCCCCTACAAGGGCGGCGAGCTCGACGGCCTTCCGGCGGTGTTGCGGAAGGGGCGCGCCTGGTACGTCTCCACGCTGCCCGAACCGGCCGAACTGCGCGCGCTGTTGGGGCGGGTCGCGGCCGACGCGGGGGTCCGGCCGGTCATGGCCGGAGTGCCCGACGGGGTCGAGGCGGTACGGCGCGGTGAGGTGCTGTTCGTGCTCAACCACGGCCGCGACGAGGTCACCGTCGATGTGCCCGGCACCCATCGCGACCTGCTGACGGGGGCCACCGTCACCGGATCGCTGCCGCTCGGCCGGCACGGCGTGGCGGTACTGAAGCCGTCACCATGACTTCCCCCGGCGCCGAAGCGTTCGCGTCGATCGGCAGCACGTTCGTCGAGAACGCCCTCGTCGCCGGAGAAGACCGCGTCCTCATCGCGAGGCCGCGGTAGCTCCCCACAGCGCACCTCCCCCCACCCATGGAAGGAACCGACACCCATGGCAACACGCACCCGCACCCTGGGCCGGATCGGCAAAGCCCTTCTCGCCCCCGCACTGGCGCTCGGCGCCACGATCGGTCTCGCCTCCGCCCCCGCCTCGGCCGCCGTCTGGAACTCGTGCGACCAGTGGGGCAACACCAGCCTGAACGGCTACACGCTCTACAACAACATCTGGGGCTCCGGCGCCGGCAGTCAGTGCATCTGGGCCAACTCCGGTACCAACTGGGGCGTCTGGGCCAACCACCCCAACACCGGCGGCATCAAGTCGTACCCCAACTCCAAGAAGGTGATCAACAAGACGATCACCTCGCTCGGCTCCCTCAACAGCAGCTACAACGTCACCGTCCCGTCCTCGGGCGCGTACAACACCTCGTACGACGTCTGGGACACGGACTACGACTACGAGATCATGCTCTGGGTCAACTACAACGGCGCCGTCGGTGCCCTCGGCACCTTCCAGCAGAGCGTGACGCTCGGCGGCCACAGCTGGAACGTCTACAAGGGCCGCGCCTACCGGTCCGACGGCACGTACTGGGACGTGTTCTCCTTCCTGCGCACCTCGGACTCCACCTCCGGCACGGTCCAGATCCTCCCCGTCCTCAAGTGGATCAAGGACACCAAGGGCTGGATGGGCAACGAGACCATCGGCGACGTGCAGTTCGGCTTCGAGGTCACCTCGTCCTCGGGAGGCCTGGACTTCGCCACCAACAACCTGACAGTCAGCAGCAGTTGACGTGCGGTGGGCCGTGAGCCGTAGGTAGGCCCGCGGGCGAGTCCGAGCCGGTGCCGTGCCCCCACGCGGCACCGGCCCGGACACCTTCCGGGCCTCGGGCACCCCACCGGTACGACTCCGTCGGGGCCGAGACGCTGCGCGCCGGCTGGGCATCAGTACGGCTCGCCACGCCGGCCACCCGGGAACGCGTCACCGCCGCCATCGCCGCCATCCCCGCCTGCGGCCCGGCGGTGTCGGGGCGGGTGTCCATGGCGACGATGCCCGCGGCACCCGCGACCTCCTCGCCGCCCTGGCAGAGGCTCCTGACCGACAGGGGCGCACCCCACCGGCCTCTGCCTGGCCGACCCTCAAGACCGAGACAGGCCCGACGGAGTCCTACGAGGCCTCCGTTCCGTCCTCCGGCGTCAGACGGATCAGCAACACGCCGGGGGTGCGCGGCACCGCCACCCGCAGTTCGCCGGTGCGGGGGTCCCAGGACGTCGGCGAGTCCGCCCGTGCCGCGGACGGGTGCAGGATCTCCGTGCGTACGTGGAGGCCCGTACCCGCCAAGTGCCGTACCGGCAGGCGTACTTCGGCCGCACCGCCTCTGCGCCACACGGACAGGTACGTCGGTCCGTGTCCGCCCGGGATCCGCAGCCCCAGGGCCAGCCACTCGTCCGTCCAGCCCGGCAGGCCGAGCGGCCAGAACGGCACGGCCCCGGCCAGGTCGCCGCGGATCGACTTGTACGTGTCCACCGCCTCGCGCACGAGGGTGAGCTGGTGTTCCGTCATGCGGTCCAGGTGTCCCGACAGGTGGATGCGCCCGAGGAGGGCGCCGCCGAGGGTGAAGGCGATCAGATCGTCCTCGTACTCGGGCTGCGGGTAGGCCCAGACGGCGCCCTGTTCCGGGGGGACCGCGGTGGGCGCGGCGGCGGCGATCGGGGGGTAGCGCAAGGGGTCCTGCTGGTCGCTGGTGGACTGGAGCTGGGCCACGGCCAGAGTGGCGCCGTCCATGCGCATACCGCCGGAGGCGCAGTTCTCGACGACGAGGTGCGGGTAGCGGTCGAGGACGTCGGAGAGCCAGTCCAGGTACGCGTGGGCGTGCCCCAGGAGGCCGGCGCCGGGGGAGAGGTCGCCCGGGCCGGTGGTGCCGGGGTCGATCACGATGTTGTAGTCGAGCTTGAGATAGCCCACGCCCCAGTCCCCGACGAGACGGTCCACCGTCTTGTCGAGGTGGGCACGGGCCGCCGGGTGGCGCAGGTCGAGCTGGTGACGACCCTGCTCGGTCAGCCGCACCCCGTCCCGCTGGAAGAACGCCTCCGGCGGCAGCTCCGCCGCGACCGCGCTGCGGACGCCGACGACCTCGGGCTCCAGCCAGAGCCCGGGAACCATGCCGCGCTCCCGGATCCGGTCCAGCACCGCCCGGATCCCGCCGTCGGAGAGGGTGCGCGCTCCGGCCCCGGTTCCGGCCCCGGCTCCGGCGCCGTCCCCGGTCGCGGAGACGCCGGACTCCGTCGTCCCTCCGCCGTCCAGACCCTCCGCGGGAAACCGGCGTGACGACGGCAGCCATGCGCCGACGCCGTCCCACCAGCCCCCGTCCACCGTGTCGTCGTACCAGCCGGAGTCGATGCAGAAGTACTCCGCGCCCGCGTCCGCCGCCGCGTCGATCAGCGGCAGCAGCTTCGCGGTGGTCGGGTCGCCCATCAGCGTGTTCATGTAGTCGTTGAAGACGACGGGGAGCGTGGCGTGGTCGGGATGGGGACGGCGAACGGCACGGCGGTACGCGGTCAGCGCCGCCCACGCGTCATCGAGCCCCGAGCCGCTGTCCCGCGCCCCGAGCGCGAGCGCCGCCGCCACGGTCGTGAACGTGTCGCCGGGCGCGAGCCGCACCCGCCACTGGTGCTCCGCGTCCGTCGGCCCGTTCAGCGCGAGATACGTGCCGTGCGCGCGTTCCCCCAGGTCCCAGCGCCAACCGGCCGGTGACTCCACCTGCCAGACCCAGGCCCGGCCCTGGCCTTCGCTCCGGCCTGCGCCCCCCTCTGCGACCGCGTTCCCTTCGTGGCCCCCTCCTCGCTCCGTGAGCGCCCCCATCGCCAGATGCCCGTCACTGGGCCAACTCCCGCGTCCGGTGAGGGCGAGCGCCGCCCGGCTGTCGTGCTGATGGGCCTCGACGCTGATGTCGGCGACCGTCGCCCGAAGCGGCTCGGCGTACCAACGGCACTCGGCGAGCCAGTCGTTGCGAGCCCGGTGCACCTCCAGGAGGTCGGGGGAGGGCAGCCCGCCGAGGACAAGGCTGCTGACGGACTGCACGACGAGAGGCTCGGCCCCGTCGTTGCGCAGCCGCACCCGGGAGCGCAGGACGGCGACGCCGGCGGGGGAGGACAGCTCGACGAACGCGGTCAACCCGGTCGCGGGGTCGTGGAGTTCGACGGTCAGCCGCGCCCAGTCGCCGTCGCCGTCCCCGCCACCTACACCCACGTTCGCACGGTGTCCCCGGTACTGGAGCCCCGCCCCGAACGCCGTCCCCGTGAACCGTGGCCCGGACCACCCGCTGCCGTGCCCGAAGGCGGTCAACTCGACGAGCGGAAGCGCGATCTCAGGATCCACGGTGTCACCGGAGGGACCGAGCCGGATCAGCCGCAGTGTCCCGTCCGCGGCCGTCGCGAACACGCTCTCGATGGCCGGGTGCCCCCAGGTGAAGGTCGTGCCCGTGTGCTCGGAACCGGTCGAACCGCCTGTCGTGCCGACCGCCGGACCGCCTGCCATGCCGACCGCCGGACCGCCTGTCGAACCGCCCCCCGGACCGCCTGCCGAACCGCCCCCCGGACCGCCCGTCGAACCGTCTGCCGGACCGCCCGTCTGACCGCTTTCGCCGAAGTCGCTCGCACCCGCGTCCACGTCGCTTCCCCTCCTGAGCCGTCCTGATCCGCCCGAGCCGTCTTGAGCCGTCCGAGGTGTTTCCAGCCGTCCTGAGCCATCCCGAGTCGTCCCGAACCGTCCCTCCGCGCGTCCTCCGCAGCCGGAGGCGCCCGCGTGAATCCGTCGTTACGTTCTCTTGACGCCTGCTGTGTGACCGGTCACAATCCTGGCATGAATGTGACCGGTCACACAAGGCGCCCGGCGAGCATCCGGGACGTCGCGACCGCCGCCGGAGTCTCGTACCAGACGGTCTCGCGGGTGATCAACGACCACCCCAGCGTCAAGCCGTCGACGCGGGACCGCGTGCTGGCGGCCATCGACGAGCTGGGCTTCCGGCGCAACGCCACCGCGCTCGCGCTGGCCAGCGGGCGCACCCGGGCCGTGACCGTGCTGACCGCGAACACCACGCACTACGGCTACGCCTCGATCCTCCAGGGCATCGAGGAGGCGGCTCGGGCGGCGTCGTACGCGGTCGGCATCGGAGTACTGGAGTCCGCGGACGAGGCCGCGGTCGCCGCCGAGGTGCAGCGGGCGGCGGACGCGGGCGGCGGTCTCATCGTGATCGCCTACGATCCGGCCGGGGTCGCCGCCCTCGCGGCCGTGCCCGCCGAACTGCCGGTCGTGGGCGTGGTGGAGACACCCGCGGCCCCGCCCGGTGGCGACCGCCCCTGGGTGTGGACCGACGACCGCGAGGCCGCCCACGAGGCGACCCGCCACCTCCTCTCGCTCGGCCACGAGACCGTGCACTACGTCGCGATCCCGTCCAGCACCCGGCGGACCAGTGCCCGTACCACCGGCTGGCGGCAGGCGCTCAAGGAGGCCGGAGCCCCCGAACCCCGTCCGGTGCAGGGGAGTTGGGGCCCGGCGGGCGGTCACGCGGCCGGCCTCCGACTGGCCGGGGACCCGGCGGTGACCGCGATCCTCTGCGGCAACGACGACCTCGCGCTCGGTGTGCTGCGCGCGCTCCACGAAGCCGGGCGGTCCGTACCCGGGGAGGTCAGCGTCGCCGGTTTCGACGACGCCCCGCACTCCGCCTTTCTGACCCCGTCCCTCACGACGGTGCGCCTGGACTTCACCGGCCTCGGCCGGGCCGCGTTCGCCCTGCTGCACGGGGTGGTCGAGGAGTCCGCGCAGATCGCCCCGCACCCCGTCTCCGTACCGGAACTGGTGGTGCGGGAGAGCGTCGGGCCGCCGCCCGCGAAGCCCTGACCTCCTCAGTCGCCTCCCGAGTCGCCCCCGAAAGTCCACTGGCACTTCGCCCGAACGCCCCGCCCGCGCACAGCTGTTCCGCATCCTGCCCTGCCCTGAACCACCTGTTGTTCTCGAAAGGCACGTGATGAAAACAAGAGCTCTCCCGACGCTGGCCCTCATATGTGCCCTCGGCCTGGCCGCCACCGCGTGCAGCGATCCCACGGCCGGGGCGTCGGGCGCGGACTCGGACACGAAGCGGACGGCCGTCGATCCCACCGCCCGGCTCGACGGCGTGAAGCTGACCATGTGGACCGCGCAGAACACGGTCACCGCGCCCCGGCAGGTCATCGACGCCTTCGAGAAGGCCACCGGCGCCGAGGTGGAGACCCAGGCGGTCCCCGACCCCTACGAGTCGAACGTGCCGACCAAACTGGCCTCGGGCGACCGCCCCGACCTGATGTTCTGGCAGCCCTCCGTCTCCACGCTGCCCTTCATCCAGCCGCAGCGGAACCTGCTCACCCTCGACGGCGAGGAGTGGGTCTCCAAGCTCGGCGACACGGAGAAGTCGCTCGGGGTCATCGACGGCAAGCGGTACGCGGCCATCGTCACCAGCCCCGCCATGCTCGGCGTCTACTACAACAAGGACGTCTTCGAGCAGGCCGGCATCGCCGAGAAGGACTTCCCGAAGTCGTACGACGAACTCCTCGCCCTCGGTCACCGAGTGGTCGACGACACGGACGCGGCCGCCTTCTACGAGGCCGGCGGCGACAAGTGGCCCCTCCAGTGGCAGATGCAGGTGCAGCTCACCGACCTCGACCAGCAGTGGTGGACGGACCTGAACGCCAACAAGGAGAAGTGGACCGACCCCGTCGTCGTCGACGCGATCAAGAAGTACAAGGAGAAGCTGCTCGACGCCGGACTCGCCCAGAAGAACTACCGGACGGGCACCTTCACCGGGCAGGCCGACGCCCTGTGGAAGGGCGAGGCGGGCATGGTCCTCAACGTCACGTCCTTCCAGAGCCAGTTGCAGGCCAAGTACTCCACGGCGGAGATCGACAAGAGGATCGGCTGGTTCCCGATCGCCAACTCCGCCGCCACCGGCCTGTATTCGCCCGACCAGACCAACGGTGTGGTCGCCTTCCAAACGGGTGACGACAAGCGGCAGAACGCGGCCCGGCAGTTCCTCGCGTTCTGGCTCGGCCCCGACTACGCCGACTACATCAAGGCGATGAAGATCCCGTCCGTGCAGCCGTCCGTGCCGACCCCGGGCGGCCTGCCCGAGGCATCGAAGGCCCAGGTCGAGGTTCTTCCCACGGCCATCGGCGTCTTCCAGGCCAAGGCGATCGTCGCCCCGGACACCCACCTCTATCTCGCCGACATGCTCTTCGACAAGAAGAGCCCGCGGCAGGTCGCCCAGGCCATCCAGGACCAGTTCGCGCAGGTGGCCAAGGCCCAGGGCGCGCCCGGTTTCTAGCCGGGGCGAGAGACAGGGCTCTTCGATGGCGGACACGGCCGTACGTACACGCAAGCAGGCACCCAGGAGAGGCGAACCCCGGCGGGTGGGGCGGCTGCCCCGGGCCGCCGTGCACCACCCCTGGTGGTTCGCGCTCCCCGCGATCGTCGTCTTCGCGGGCTTCTTCCTGGTGCCCAACCTGCTCAACTTCTACTACCCGTTCACCAACTGGTCCTCGTACCACGCGGACATCGCCTTCACCGGCCTCGACAACTTCACGACCATCGCCGACGACGGCAGCCTCGTCCGGGCGATCCGCACCACCCTGCTGTACGCGCTGCTCGCGGCCGTCTTCCAGAACGTCTTCGGGCTGGTGCTGGCGCTGCTGCTGGAGGACGACACCCGCTTCAACCGGTTCTTCCGTGCCGTCTTCTTCCTGCCGGTGCTCATCTCGGCACTCGCCACGGGGTACGTCTTCCAGGCGCTCCTCGACCAGGACGGCGCCGTCAACGCGGTCCTGGGCACCGACATCCCCTGGCTGGGCTCGACGACCTGGACCCTCGTCGTGGTCACGCTCATCCACGGCTGGAAGTGGATGGGCCTGTCGATGCTGATCTATCTGGCGGGGCTGAAGGGCATCCCGGGCGACATGCTCGAAGCCGCGCGGATGGACGGGGCGGGGCCCTGGCGGACCTTCTGGTCGGTGCGCTGGCCGATGCTCGCCCCGGCCCTCACCTTCAACGTCACCACGGCGCTCATCGGCTCGATGAACACCTTCGACATCGTGCAGGCCACCACCGGCGGCGGGCCGGCCGCCTCCACCGAGGTCTTCAACATCTACATGTTCCGGATCTTCGGACAGGGCCTGTACGCGCAGGCCTCGGCCATGAGTCTGGTGCTCTTCCTGGTGGTGGTGGCCGTCGCGATTCCGCTGGTCATCGGGTTGCGCCGAAGGGAGCAGCTGCTGTGAGCACGGTGATGTGGCGCTACGGCCGCCCGGCTCTCGTCCTCCTCCTCGCCGGGCTCGCCGTCGGTGTCCCCCTGTGGCTGGTCCTCGTCACCTCGGCCAAGCCGCAGGCCGAGGCCATCCGGCCGAACCTGGACCCGCCGGCGCACTGGCAGCCCGGCGCCAACTACGAGGACGCCGTGGCCCAGGGGGAGATGCTGCGCGGCCTCCTCAACTCGCTGCTGGTCGTGGTCCCTTCGGTGGTCCTCGTGCTGATCCTCGGCGCGGGCGCCGCCTGGGTCTTCGCCCGCCGGAAGTCGAGGCTCGTCTCGGCGGCGTACGCGCTGTGCATCAGCGGCCTGCTGCTGCCGCCCGCCGTCATCACCATCGTGATGGAGCTGCGGCAGCTCGGCCTGGCGGGCACCCGGCCCGGGATGATCGCCGTGTACACCGGGATGTACCTCTCCACGTCGATCTTCTTCATGACGGGCTTCATCCGCGCCATCCCGATGGAACTGGAGGAAGCGGCCCGCATCGACGGCGCGAAGCCGTTCCGGATCTTCACCCGGATCGTCCTTCCCCTGCTCCGGCCCGTCATCGCCACCGCGACGATCATGGTGATGCTCTACGCCTGGAGCGACATCTTCTACGCCTTCTTCGTCCTCGGCAGCGGCGACCGGGCGACCCTCCCGCTCAACCTCTACAAGGTCGCGAGCGCCCAGCTCTACCTCAACAACTGGCATCTCGTCTTCGCGTACGTCGTGGTGATGAGCCTGCCGATGGTCGCCGTCTTCCTCGTCGGCCAGCGAAAGATCGTGTCCGGAATCACCAGTGGAGCCGTCAAATGACCGGAGGTCCAGCCGCGTGATCACCCCCACCCGCACGAGAGCCCGCGCCCGGAACCGGACCAGGTCCCGAACGAGAACCGCCCTGGTCACAGCACTACTTGGAGTCACCGTCATGGCAGGCACCCTCCCCGCCACCGGATCGTCCGCGGCGGCGGCCGCCGATCCGCAGCGCCTCACCGTCGATCTCTCGGCCTCCGAGGGCCCGGTGATGCGCGGCGCCAACGGCGCGCTGTACGGGCTCAGCGACGACGGGGTGCCCAGTGACGCGGCCCTCGCACCGCTGAAGATCACCAGCATCTCGCAGAAGCCGGAGGGCGGCGCCCAGCACCCCAACGGCGACGCGCTCACCGTCTCCCGGTCCTTCTTCCGCAACGGCGGCGGCGAGGTCCTGGTGATGATGCAGGACATCTATCCCAAGTGGCCCTACGACGACCTCGGCATCGACGACTACCTCCCCAAGGTCGACAAGATCACCAAGGAGGTGTCGGCGGACCCGAACAGCGAGCGCTTCGTCTACATCCCCTTCAACGAACCGGACCTGATCTGGTACGGCCTGAACGCCTCCGACCCGGCGCAGTACGAGGCCAACCGCGACCGGTTCCTCCGCGACTGGAAGACGGTCTACCAGCGCATCCGCGCCATCGACCCCGACGCGACCATCGCCGGCCCCAACGAGTCCGGCTACCACTCGCGTCTGATCACCGACTTCCTCACCTTCGCCAAGCGCGAGAACGTCCTGCCCCAGATCATGACCTGGCACGAGCTGGGCTCCGGCTCGCTGCGCGACTTCCAGGGCCACTACGACGACTACCGTTCCATCGAGCGGCAGTTGGACATCGAGCCCCTGAAGATCAACATCGACGAGTACGCCAACCGCCGTGACCTCTCCGTCCCGGGCCAACTCGTCCAGTGGGTCTCGATGTTCGAGCGCAACAAGGTGTACGCCAACCAGGCCTACTGGGACGCGGCCGGCAACATGGACGGCAACGTCGTCCGCTCCAACATCCCCAACGGCGGCTGGTGGTTCTTCCGCTGGTACGCGGGCCTGACCGGGAACACCGTCAAGGTCACCCCGCCGCAGGCCGACACCATCGACACCCTCCAGGGCCTCGCCTCCCTCGACAGCTCCCGCCGCCAGGCCCAGGTCCTGCTCGGCGGCTCCGCCGGCGACGCGGACGTCGTGGTCCGGAAGGTCCCCCGGTCCCTCTTCGGGCGCACGGTCACCGCGACCGTCGCCGAGGCCGCCTGGTCCGGCTACGAGGGACAGCACGCCGCCCCGCGCGTCCTGACCCGTACGAAGGTGAGGGTCGCCGACGACGGCACGGTGACCGTCCCGCTGCGCGGCCTGCACAAGATGTCGGCCTACCGCGTCGTCCTCACCCCGGGCGGCTCCGGCAGCCCCACCACCCCCTCCGTGCCGTGGAGCGCCTCCTACGAGGCCGAGGACGCCGCCCTCACCGACGGCAAGGTCTACACCCAGGGCACCGTCTCCAACGCCAACGGCTACGCGGCCTCCGGCACCAAGGACGTCGGCTCGCTCAACCAGCCCGGCAGCAAGGTCGACTTCACCGTGTCGGTGCCGAAGGACGGCACGTACGACCTGGCGATCCTGTACGGCAACCAGTCCGGGACCCCGGCCACCCAGAAGCTGATCGTCGACGGCGGCGACCCGGTCACCGTCACCTACCCCTCCACCGAGAACTGGACCTACCGCGCCAAGAAGGACCTCACCGTCCGACTCACGGCGGGCACCCACCAGTTGACCCTGGCCAAGGGCGACACCGAGGTCACCCTCGACCGGATCGACCTCACCGCCCGCACCGCCGAGCCCTCCGCCTCCTACGAGGCCACGCTCGCCGACATCAGCGGGAAGCCGTCGTACGACTACTCCTCGTCGGCGGGTGTCGGCACCGGCGCGCTCGGCCTGCGCTCCGGCGACAAGGCGGTCTTCGACGTGTACGCCCCGCGCGACGGCTACTACCGGGTGGTGCCCCGGGCGTCCGCGCCGGTGAGGCTCGCCCTGCACGGTCAGTCGGTGGCGGCGGTGCCCGACCGGCCGCTGCGGCTGTACCTCGTGGCGGGCAACAACCGGATCACCGCCACCGCCAAGCACACCGCCGTCCGCTCGCTCGACGTCACGGGCGCCGGCTCGACCACCGGGACCCTGACGTACGAGGGCGCCACGGCCACCCTCGCCGGCGGCGCCAAGCTCGTCGACTCCCGCCACGCCTCGGCCGGTTCGTACATCGGCTGGCTCGGCAACGGCGCGGACTCCACCGCCGAGTTCACGGTGAACGCCCCCACCTCCGGCCGCTACGTCCTGGTCGTCCACTACGCGCACAACGACCGCCGCGACAACGGCCACGCCTACAACACCGACATCATGTCCCGCACGGCGGACATCACGGTCGGGGACGGTGAACCGCGCACGGTCACCTTCAAGAACACCTGGGGCTGGGACGACTACTGGACCGTGGGCGTTCCCGTCGACCTGCGGAAGGGAGCCAACAAGGTGACCTTCGGCAACCCGGGTGCCTGGGCGCCGAACATCGACCGGATCGAGGTGGGCCGGGTCGTGGGCTAGGACAACACCGGACCTCGGCCGCCGGTGGGGGAGCGCCCCCGCCCGGTGGCCGAGGTCCGGCGCGTTCCGGGTCCTCAGGCCCGGTCGACCTCGGCCCGCAGCGCGTTGTAGTCGGCGAACGCGGACTCGACGTCGGCCGGGGTCAGCCCGTAGCGGGCCAGGTCGTAGCGGTGCGGCCGGCTGCCCTTGGAGCGGGTCGCCGCCTCCGGCAGCCGGGCGGCGTCGGCCTCGGTCCAGCGGGCGCCGATCGCCTCGTACAGCTTCGGGGCGCCCGCGGCCGGGTCGGTGCCGAGCGAGGAGTACGGCACGTCCACCACGGCCTCGCGGGGCAGGTCGGCACGGGCCGCGAGGCCTCGCCGTACCGACCGGCTCAGCAGGTCCAGCCAGGTGGCGCCGAGCCGACGCAGGTCGACCTCGCGCTGGGAGATGACCATGCCGACCTCGACCAGGCTGCAGAAGGACGCGACCGCGGCTGCCGGATCGCGGTGGGTCCACACCAGCGTGGCGTCGGGGAACACCTTCGTCAGCGCGTCGAGATTCGCCGTGTGGAAGGGGGACTTGAGGATCCAGCGGCGGCGCGGGCGGCCGTACTGCAGGACCTGGAACGCCTGCTTGAGACGGCGGTAGTCGGGCACGAAGTCACGCTCGAAGTGCCAGGCGTGGTACGCGGGTATGCGGGCCTGGGACAGCGGTACCGGGGCGTGCGGCAGGAGGAACGTGCACTCCTCCGGGCCCTCGGCGGTCATGGGGTGGATGTCGCGGAAACGCGGGTTCAGCAGATGGCTGCCGTCGAGCACCCGCCGGGCCGCGGTGATCCGCTTGCGCCGCTCCCGGGGCGACGGTTCGAGGTCGGGCGCCAGCAGCTCCCACAGCAGGGGGCAGCGGTGGTCGTCCGAGAGGGAGAGCACCCCGTGGGTGAGCGTGGTCGCGGTGCGCGGCAGACCCACCACGAACACGGGCCTGTCGACGGGCTCCTCCTCGATGGCGGGGTTCTCGGCGATCAGGCGCCGGACGCGGGCCCGGTTGGTGAGATGCCTGCGGACGTGCGCCTGCGCGGACTGCCAGCCGACCGGGGCGAGATCCTCGTCCTTCGCCCACTCCCGCAGCAGGAACCGGAAGCTCTCGACGAGTTCCTCGTCCCCGTCCCACCCCCGGTCGCCGCCGACCCGGCCGGCCCTGGCGACGATCCGGTCGAACACACGGTCCGGATCGCGACGGGAGGCGAGCGTGGGCCCGAGTAACAGGTTGGCCAGCTTCAGCGGGACGGGGGTGGAGGACATCGAGGTTTCCCTTCACGGCGGGTCAGGAGCGGGCGGTCCGCCGGGGTGGGCGGACCGCCACTGATCATCCTGTCGCCCCGGCCACTTCCGGCGTCCCTGGGGGTGCGGTCGCGCCCGCCCCGTCGCCGTACCGCGTCCGCAGCTCCGACAGCACACCGGAGACCGCCGCCGTGAGCGGCACCGCCAGGAGCATGCCGAGGATGCCGGCGATGGAGGCGCCCGCCGTCAGGGCCAGCAGGATGGCCGCCGGGTGCATCTGCACGGTCCGGCTGTGGATCATCGGCTGCAGCACGTTCCCTTCGATCAGCTGCACCGCGAAGACGACCCCCACCGCCCACAGCGCCGTCACCAGGCCGCGGTCCGCGAACGCGACGAGGATGGCCACCGCGCCGGAGAGGAAGGCGCCGAGATACGGGATGTACGCGCCGACGAACACCAGCGCGCCGAGCCCCACGGCTCCCGGCACCTGCAGGATCAGCAGGCCGACGGCGATCAGCGCCCCGTCGATGAAGGCGATGAGCGTCGTCCCGCGCATATAGCCCTCTATGGCCCGGAACGCGCGCCGGGCCATCACCTCCAGGGTGTCACCGGTGCCACGCGGCGCGAGCGAGTGCAGGGAGGCGACCGCCTTGTCGGAGTCCCGCAGGAAGAAGAACATCAACAGCATCGCCAGCACCGCGCTGGCCACGAACCCACTGACCGCGCTGACCCCGGTGAGCACCCCGGAGGCCGCGGTACCGCCGAACTTCGACAGCAGCTGCCTGGCGTTCTTCGCGAGGTCGTCCAACGACGTCCCCGCCAGCCCGAACTCCTCGCTGAGCGACTTCGCCGCGTCCCTGAGCGACGAGATGATCTGGTCACCGGTGTCGATCAGCGCGGCCACCACGATGTACGCGGCCCCGCCCATCACCACGATCACGGCCGCGCAGGTCAGCCCGGCCGCCAGGGACCTGTTGAACCGCATCGCCACCAGCCGCCGGTACAGCGGGCCGAGCAGCGCCGTACCGAGCAACGCGATCAGCACCGGCGTGACCGCCGTCTGGAACGTCACACAGATCCACACGCCCACGTAGACGACACCCGTCACCAGCAGCGTGAGCGCGCTCCACACGGCGACGTGCCGCGCGGGCCCCGGCAGGAAACCACGGGGAGCGATCGGCTCGGCCGACGGCGCCGCCACCGCCCTCGGCGCCTCCCCGTAGCCCCCGTGTCCGCCGTGTCCGCCGGTGGTACGTATCGTCGTCCGCGTCCGATGAACCGGTCTGCGCGCGGGCCCTCCCCCGCGACCAGGCCGTCCCCCGCGTACTGCGCGAGAGTCTCCCGTACGGCTGTTCATCCCCTGTCATCTCCACTCACTCAGAGGTCGCGCACACCCCCTGAGGATCATGGGATGGCCGTGGCGGAACAGCGTAGACCGGGTCGCCGAGGCGCTGTCTCCGGGAGGTGGTCTCCCCGGACCATGGGCGACTACTCGGCGATCGGCAGGGAAGCCCCGTCCCGCAGGAACAGCGGAATGCGGTCGAGCGGGGCATCCACGGTCACGGACGCGCCCCCCTCGTACGACTCCCCGCTCCACGCGTCGGCCCACCGCGCTCCCGCCGGAAGGTAGACCGTCCAGCTCCGCGCCCCCGCCTCCAGCACCGGCGCCACCAGCACATCCCGCCCGAACAGGTACGCGTCGTCCACGGACCAGGCCCGCTCGTCGTCGGGGAACTCCAGGAACAGCGGCCGCATCACCGGCAGCCCCTCCTCATGGGCCTCCCGCATCACCCGCAGCACATACGGCTTCAACCGCTCCCGCAGCCGCAGATAGGCCTCCAGGATCGCCCCGGCCTCCTCCCCGTACGACCAGACCTCGTTGGGCCCGCCGGTCATGGCCGGCCCGAGCGGCATCCCGGGCTCACGGAACCCGTGCAGCCGCATCAGCGGGGAGAACGCCCCGAACTGGAACCAGCGGACCATCACCTCGCGGTACGCCGGATCGTCGGGGTCGCCGCCGTGGAAGCCGCCGATGTCCGTGTTCCACCACGGGATGCCGGACAGCGCCGTGTTGAGCCCCGCCGCGATCTGCCGCCGCAGGGTCGGGAAGTCGGTGCCGATGTCACCGGACCACAGCGCGGCCCCCCACCGCTGACTGCCCGCCCACGCCGAACGGTTGAGGGAGACGATCTCCTCCTCACCGGCCGCCCGCAGCCCCTCGTAGAAGGTGCGCGCGCTCTCGGCCGGGTAGACGTTGCCGACCTCCAGACCGGGCCCCGCCCAGTAGCGCAGGTTCTCCTGGAAGCCCGGCTTGAGCTCCGGCTCGCAGGCGTCCAGCCAGAACGCCTTGATGCCGTACGGCTCCAGGTAGTTCTCCCTCACCCGCGACCAGACGAACTCCCGGGCCTCCGGGTTCGTCGCGTCGTAGAAGGCCACCTGGACCGTCGAGGCGACCCCCTTGTCCGGCCAGTCGGCGTGCGCCATCGGGCCGTACTGGGTGCCGATGAAGTACCCGCGCTGCTCCATCACAGGGTGGTTCTCGCTCAGCGGCGACACCGACGGCCACACGGACACCACCAGCTTGATGCCCAGCTCGTCCAGCTCCCGGACCATGGCCGCCGGATCGGGCCACTCGTTCAGGTCGAACTTCCACTCGCCCAGATGCGTCCAGTGGAAGAAGTCGCACACGATGACGTCGATGGGCAGGCCCCGCCGCTTGTACTCCCGTGCCACGGCGAGGAGTTCGTCCTGGGTGCGGTAGCGCAGCTTGCACTGCCAGAACCCGGCCGCCCACTCCGGCAGCATCGGCGTACGGCCCGTCGCCGCGCTGTAGCGGCGCTGCGCGTCGGCCGGATCGCCCGCGGTGATCCAGTAGTCGATCTGCCGGGCCGAGTCCGCGACCCAGCGGGTGCCGTTGCCGGCCAGCTCGACGCGGCCGATCGCCGGGTTGTTCCACAGCAGGGTGTAGCCACGGCTGGAGGTCAGCACCGGGATGCCGACCTCCGCGTTGCGCTGCACCAGGTCCAGCACCAGCCCCTTCTGGTCGAGCCGCCCGTGCTGATGCTGCCCGAGGCCGTACAGCTTCTCGTCGTCGTACGCGGCGAAGCGTTGCTCCAGACGGTGGTGGCCGTTGCCGACGGCCGTGTAGAGGCGCGGGCCGGGCCACCAGAAGTGGGCGCGGGCCTCCGACAGCAGCTCGCTTCCGTCGGCCGTGCGGCTGTAGCGGATCAGGCCCTCCGCGTTCACCTCGACGGTGAGCGCGCCGACGATCAGCCTCCCCAGCCCCTCCTCGATCTTGACGCTGCTCTCGGTGTACTCGGCCTCGTCGAGCAGGGCACCCGGCAGCCCGTCGAGCACCGGACCGCCGAGGCGGGCGCGGACCCGTACGGCGTCCGGGCCCCAGGGCTCGATCCGCAGGGTCTCCTGACGTCCGCTCCACTCCAGGGCACCGTCCCGCTCACGGAACGTGCCGACGGTGGGGGAGGACTGGGCGAGGCTGACCGCACCCGTCGGGGTCTGGTTCTCGGCAGGCTGATTCACGAGAGGTCTCCTGGAAGGGAGGGGTGAAGGAGGGCGGGAGGAGAGCGGCGGGAACGAAGGGGCAGCGGAGGGGGAGGCCGTACGGCGGCTTTTCGTACGGCGCGGTCGGTGGGCGATGGCTTGCGTGCGAGCTCGGCTCGCGTACGGCGTCGGCTCAGCCGGTGTGGGACAGCGGTCCGGTGCTCGCGCGGACCGTCAACTCGGGGGCGAGAAGCACCACTTCGTCGGTGTCCCGGCCCTCCAGCTTGGCGATCAGCTGCTCCACGGCGCGGCGGCCCATCTCCTGGGCGGGGATCGCCACGGACGTCAGTCGCACCGAGGCCTGTACGGCGACCTGGTCCGGGCAGACCGCGATCACCGAGACGTCCTCCGGCACCGCGCGTCCCTGCTGCCGCAGCAGCGCGAGGAGCGGTTCCACCGCGGACTCGTTCTGCACGACAAACCCGGTGGTGCCGGGCCGTTCGTCGAAGATCCGGGCCAGGGTCGCGGACATCGCGTCGTAGCCGCCCTCACAGGGGCGGTGCAGCACGCGCAAACCCAACTCCCGCGCGCGGGACCGCAGTCCGTCGAGGGTGCGCTCGGCGAAACCGGTGTGCCGTTCGTACACCGCGGGTGCCTCGCCGATGACCGCGATGTCGCGGTGGCCGAGCATCGCCAGATGCTCCACGCACAACGCGCCCGTCGCGCCGAAGTCGAGGTCGACACAGGTCAGGCCGCTGGTGTCGGCCGGTAGTCCGATGAGCACCGACGGCTGGTCGGTGCCGCGCAGCAGCGGCAGCCGCTCGTCGTCGAGCTCCACGTCCATCAGGATCATCGCGTCGGCGAGTCCACTGCCCGTGACCCGGCGCACCGCGTCCGGGCCCTCCTCACCGGTGAGCAGCAGCACGTCGTAGCCGTACGTACGGGCGGTGGTGGCCACCGCGATGGCGATCTCCATCATCACCGGGACGTACATGTCGGTACGCAGCGGGACCATCAGGGCGACGATGTTCGACTTGTTGCTCGCCAGGGCGCGGGCCCCCGCGTTCGGGTGGTAGCCGAGCTCCTGGATGCTCCGCTCGACCCGCTGCCGGGTGCCGACGGAGATGGACCGCTTGCCGCTGAGGACATAGCTCACCGTGCTCGCCGAGACTCCGGCGTGCTGGGCGACCTCGGCGAGGGTGACCATCCAGCTCTCCAAGCGTGTTTAAGCGCTTCGACAGCGCGCTGTCTCTGAACAAGGGCGAGTGAGGATGGCTCGACAGTAGCTCGGTGGTGGGTGGGTGTCCATAGGTTGTCGAAGCGCTTCGATAATTCGCCCGGCGCGCAAGCGGGTGGTGAGGGTGTGTGGTGGCGGCTGCGGGTCCGTGGGGGCTTCTCGCGCGCTTTCCCGCGCCCTTCCGGGCGCCCCTGTCACGTTCAGTTTAGAACCGACGGCAACTTCGGGAGGGGGCTGCGGCGACCAGGACCCGTACGCACCGCCCCCGGAAGGAACCGCATGCAGCACCGTCGCCCCCGCCTGACCCGTACCGCCAAGATCGGCGCGGCCGTCGTCACCGCACTCGCCGTCGGGGCCTCCGTGACCGTGGCGATGGCGGGGGAGGAGGCCAAGAAGTGCACGGACTTCGACACGATCACGCTCGGCAAGTACTACGTGAACAACAACGTCTGGAACCGCGAGAAGGCCACCGGCACCCAGTGCGTCTGGGACAACTCCCGATCGGGCTCGACCATCTCGTGGGGCACCAGCTACAGCCTGGCCAACAGCGCCACGGGCAAGGACCACGACGTGAAGTCGTACGCGAGCAGCGTGCTCGGCTGGCACTGGGGCTGGAAGGTCGACAGGACGGCCACCCAACTGCCCGTCCGGGTCGGTGACCGCAAGCCGGTGCGGACCGCCTGGGAGTTCTCGGTCAGCTCGAACCCCGGCACCATGAACGTCGCCTACGACCTGTGGCTGCACTCCAAGAGCACCGCCGACTGGCAGGACCAGCCCACCGACGAGGTCATGATCTGGCTCAACCGCCAGGGCGGAGCGGGCCCGCTCGGCACCAAGTACGGGAGCGTCAGCCTCGGCGGGGCCATGTGGGACATCTACACCGGCGACATCGGCTGGAAGGTGTTCTCCTTCGTCCGCCGCGCCAACACCACCAAGGCGACCCTGAACCTGGACGACTTCACCCAGGCCCTGGTCCGCCGCAAGCTGCTGAGCGACGACAAGTACGTGTCCGGCATCGAGGCGGGCACCGAGGTCTTCAAAGGCACGGGTCGCCTCGACACGAAGGCGTACTCGGTGAACATCGGCTGAGCGGCCCGGCGCTCGGCCGCCGAAGGGGGCGGAGGGGGCGCGGAAGGGGGCGGAAGGGGGCCGATCGCGCACGCGAGGGGTGGCGGGGTCGCTCCGGATCGGGTACCAACGATCGAGTAGCACCCATCGGTAACCAATCAGGTACCCATCCGGTACAAGATCCCGATTCGCGGCGAGGTGAGCCTCATGTCCGCCCCACCCCTCAAGAAGCCCGTCGTCACCGAACGTGAGGCCCGCCAGGTGGCGGAGGCCGCCCGTGAGCAGGCCTGGCGCAAGCCCAGCTTCGCCAAGGAACTGTTCCTGGGCCGGTTCCGCCTCGACCTCATCCACCCCCACCCGCTCCCCACCGACGAGGCCGTTCGGCGCGGCGAGCAGTTCCTGACCAAGCTCCGCGCCTTCTGCGGGACGAAGGTCGACGGGGCGCTGATCGAGCGCGAGGCCCGGATCCCCGACGAGGTGATCAACGGCCTCAAGGAACTCGGCGCCCTCGGCATGAAGATCGACCCCAAGTACGGCGGTCTCGGCCTCACCCAGGTGTACTACAACAAGGCCCTGGCCCTGGCCGGCTCGGCCAGCCCGGCCATCGGCGTGCTGCTCTCGGCGCATCAGTCGATCGGCGTACCGCAGCCGCTGAAACTCTTCGGCACCCCCGAGCAGAAGGAGAAGTTCCTCCCGCGCTGCGCCCGCACCGACATCAGCGCCTTCCTCCTCACCGAACCCGACGTCGGCTCCGACCCCGCCCGGCTGGCCACCTCGGCGGTCCCCGACGGCGACGACTACATCCTCGACGGCGTGAAGCTGTGGACGACGAACGGCGTGGTCGCCGACCTCCTGGTCGTCATGGCACGCGTGCCCAAGTCCGAGGGGCACAAGGGCGGCATCACCGCCTTCGTCGTGGAGACCGACTCGCCCGGAGTCACCGTCGAGAACCGCAACGCCTTCATGGGCCTGCGCGGCATCGAGAACGGCGTCACCCGCTTCCACCAGGTCCGGGTCCCCGCCGCGAACCGCATCGGCCCCGAGGGCGCGGGCCTGAAGATCGCGCTGACCACCCTCAACACGGGCCGTCTCTCCCTGCCCGCGTCCTGCGTGGCCGCCGGCAAGTGGTGCCTCAAGATCGCCCGCGAGTGGTCGACGGCCCGTGAGCAGTGGGGCAAGCCGGTCGCGCATCACGAGGCGGTCGGTCACAAGATCTCCTTCATCGCGGCGACCACCTTCGCCCTGGAAGCGGTGCTGGACCTCTCGTCCCAGATGGCCGACGAGGACCGCAACGACATCCGCATCGAGGGCGCCCTCGCGAAGCTCTTCGCCTCCGAGATGGGCTGGAAGATCGCCGACGAGCTGGTCCAGATCCGCGGCGGCCGGGGCTTCGAGACCGCCGACTCCCTCCGGGCCCGCGGCGAACGGGCCGTCCCCGCCGAGCAGATCCTGCGCGACCTGCGCATCAACCGGATCTTCGAGGGCTCCACGGAGATCATGCACCTGCTGATCGCCCGTGAGGCCGTGGACGCCCACCTCACCGTGGCCGGTGACCTCATCGACCCGGAGAAGTCCCTCTCCGACAAGGCGAAGGCGGGCGCCAACGCGGGCGTCTTCTACGCCAAGTGGCTGCCCAAACTGGTCGCCGGACCGGGCCAACTGCCGCGCACCTACGGTGAGTTCCACCCGGCGGGCCACCCCGACCTGGCCACCCACCTGCGCTACGTCGAGCGGGGCGCCCGCAAGCTGGCCCGCTCCACCTTCTACGCCATGTCGCGCTGGCAGGGCCGGATGGAGACCAAGCAGGGCTTCCTGGGCCGGATCGTCGACATCGGCGCCGAACTCTTCGCGATGAGCGCGGCCGTCGTCCGCGCCGAACTGCTGCGCACCACGACCGACCACGGCCGCGAGGCCTACCAACTGGCCGACACCTTCTGCCGCCAGTCCCGCATCCGCGTCGAGGAACTCTTCGGCCGCCTGTGGACCAACACCGACGACATCGACCACAAGGTGGTCAAGGGCGTCCTCGGCGGCGCCTACGCATGGCTGGAGCAGGGCGTGATCGACCCCTCGGGCGAGGGCCCGTGGATCGCGGACGCGACACCGGGCGAGAGCGAGAAGGAGAACGTCCACCGCCGCATCCGCTGACTCGTCGCCCGAGCTTCCCCGCGCCCCGCTCCAGGGGCGCGGGGAACTGCGCGACCGCCTAGCAGTACTTGTCGCCGGCGTCCCGCGTGGTCCACGAACAGGAATCCACCTTCGAACCGTTCGCCTTCGACAGCTTCGCGGTGTCGCTGGTGTTGTTCCAGACGTAGGCCTTGCGGTTCTGGTACTTCGTCGCGGTGGTGTCGGTGCCCGACCCCGTACGGACCTTGATGTACTTCTTCGCCCCGATCTTGACGTTCGGGAACGTGTACTTGTGGTTGTCGAGGTCCTTCAGCACCCAGCCCTTCAGCGAGATCGCCGACGAGCTCGTGTTCTTGATCTGCACCCACTCGCCGTTGTACTGCGCGTTCGTCCGCGTGTCCTTGCCCGGGCTGTCGAAGTACACGCGGTAGATGACCACACCCCCGGCCGCCTCCGCCGGACCGCTCAGCAGCGTGCCGGTCAGCGCCACCGCTCCGGCGAGCGCGGGCAGGGCAGCGCGTACGCGCTTGTGCATGGATCCCCCCAGGGTCCTCGTTCACGGTCGATTGATCCGACAATCGGATCAACAGGCCAGAATTCAATCACCCCGTCTTCACGCGTGCTTCACAAACGGAGAAACGGCCCCGTCAACCACAGACGGCACGAAGCGGGTCATCAGGGGGACGCGCGGTCCTGGCGGACACCGGATGCGGCCACAATGGGGGGATGAGCGACAGTCCAGCCCCTCTCGCCGATCCGCATCTCGTCTACGACCCTGTCGACGGCGTACGGGACGTAGTGATCCTCGGATCGACCGGCTCGATCGGCACCCAGGCCATCGACCTCGTCCTGCGCAACCCGGACCGCTTCCGCGTCACCGGGCTCTCCGCCGCCGGAGGGAGGGTGGAGCTGCTGGCCGAGCAGGCGCACCGCCTGCGGGTGCGGACCGTCGCCGTCGCCCGCGAGGACGTCGTACCTGCGCTGCGCGAGGCCCTGGCCACGGCGTACGGCGCCGGGGAGCCGCTGCCCGAGATCCTCGCCGGCCCGGACGCCGCCACCCACGTCGCCGCCTCCGACTGCCACACCGTGCTCAACGGCATCACCGGCTCCATCGGCCTCGCCCCGACCCTCGCCGCCCTGGAGGCGGGCCGTACCCTCGCGCTCGCCAACAAGGAGTCGCTCATCGTCGGCGGCCCGCTGGTGAAGGCGGTGGCGAAGCCGGGCCAGATCATCCCGGTCGACTCCGAGCACGCCGCCCTCTTCCAGGCCCTCGCCTCCGGCACCCGCGCCGATGTGCGCAAGCTCGTCGTCACCGCCTCCGGGGGTCCCTTCCGCGGCCGTACGAAGGCGGAGCTGGCCGATGTGACGCCCGCCGACGCGCTCGCGCACCCCACCTGGGCCATGGGCCCGGTCATCACCGTGAACTCCGCGACCCTCGTCAACAAGGGCCTGGAGGTCATCGAGGCGCACCTCCTCTACGACATTCCCTTCGACCGCATTGAGGTCGTCGTGCACCCCCAGTCGTATGTCCACTCGATGGTTGAGTTCACGGACGGATCGACGATGGCCCAGGCGACGCCCCCCGACATGCGCGGGCCCATCGCCATCGGCCTCGGCTGGCCGCAGCGCGTCCCCGACGCGGCGCCCGCCTTCGACTGGACCAAGGCGTCCACCTGGGAGTTCTTCCCCCTCGACACCGAAGCGTTCCCCTCGGTCGGGCTCGCCCGGCACGTGGGAGAGCTCGCGGGCACCGCCCCGGCGGTGTTCAATGCGGCGAACGAGGAGTGCGTCGACGCGTTCCTGCACGGCGGTCTCCGGTTCGACGCGATCATGGAGACCGTCACGCGGGTCGTCGAGGAGCATGGCACGCCCGGGGCGGGAACTTCCCTGACCGTGGCGGACGTCCTCGAAGCGGAGACCTGGGCGCGCGCCAGAGCCCGTGAACTGACCACCTCGACAGGCAAACCCACCGAGCGGACGACCGCGGAGGCCCGTGCATGACGACCCTGATGTTCATCCTCGGCATAGTGGTCTTCGTGATCGGCCTGGCGTTCTCGATCGCGTGGCACGAGCTGGGCCACTTCTCGACCGCCAAGCTCTTCGGCGTCCGCGTGCCCCAGTTCATGGTGGGCTTCGGTCCCACCCTCTGGTCGAAGAAGAAGGGCGAGACCGAGTACGGCGTCAAGGCGATCCCCCTCGGCGGCTACATCCGCATGATCGGCATGATCCCGCCCGGCGAGGACGGCCGGCTCGAGAGCCGCTCGACCTCCCCGTGGCGGGTGATGATCGAGGACGCCCGCGCGGCCTCCTTCGAGGAGCTCCAGCCCGGCGACGAGAAGCGCCTGTTCTACACGCGCAAGCCCTGGAAGCGCGTCATCGTGATGTTCGCCGGCCCGTTCATGAACCTCGTCCTGGCCGTCGTGATCTTCGTCGGCGTGATGATGACCTTCGGCGCCCAGACCCAGACCACCACCGTCAGCAAGGTCTCGGACTGCGTCATCGAGGCCAGCGAGAACCGCTCCAAGTGCCGGTCCGGCGACGAGGAGGCCCCCGCCAAGGTCGCGGGCCTGAAGCCCGGCGACAAGATCGTCGCCTTCAACGGCGAGCCCGTCGACGACTGGGCCGCCCTGCAGTCCGACATCCGCTCCAACCCCGGCGAGCAGGTCACCGTCACCGTCGACCGCGACGGCAAGGAGCTCGACCTGACCGCCACCCTGGTGAGGAACCAGGTCAGCAAGACCGACGGCAACGGCGGCTACGTCGCGGACAAGTACGTCTCCGCCGGCTGGTTCGGCTTCACGCCCGCCTCCGGCATCGTCCCGCTCTCCTTCGGGGAGTCGGTCGACCGCATGGGCGACATGATGGAGAACGGCGTCGAGTCCCTGCTCTCCCTGCCCGCCAAGGTCCCCGCCCTGTGGGACGCCACCTTCGGCGACGGCGAACGCGAGGCGGACTCTCCCATGGGCGTGGTCGGCGCGGCCCGCGTCGGCGGCGAGATCTTCACCATGGACATCCCCGCCACCCAGCAGCTCGCCAGCTTCCTCATCCTGCTGGCCGGCTTCAACCTCTCCCTCTTCCTGTTCAACATGCTCCCGCTCCTGCCGCTCGACGGCGGCCACATCGCGGGCGCCCTGTGGGAGTCGCTGCGCCGGAACGCGGCGAAGGTGCTCCGCCGGCCCGACCCCGGCCCGTTCGACGTGGCGAAGCTGATGCCCGTCGCCTACGTCGTGGCCGGGATCTTCGTCTGCTTCACCCTCCTGGTGCTGATCGCGGACCTCGTGAACCCGGTGCGCATCTCGTAGACACCCGACGTTCACGACGGCCGGGCACACTCACGCGGTGGAGCCCGGCCGTCGGGACGGTGATGTGCCCGGGAGCCGGCCTGTGCCGTAATCTCGAAGCCTGGAGCCCGCCCGTACCGGGACCCGATCCTGATCCACAACTTGGGGTTGCACAGCAGATGACTGCGATTTCTCTCGGCATGCCGTCCGTTCCGACCAAGCTCGCCGAGCGCCGGAAGAGCCGGCAGATCCAGGTAGGGTCCGTGGCCGTCGGTGGAGACGCCCCGGTGTCGGTCCAGTCCATGACCACCACCCGCACGTCGGACATCGGCGCCACGCTGCAGCAGATCGCCGAGCTGACGGCCTCCGGCTGCCAGATCGTCCGCGTCGCCTGCCCCACGCAGGACGACGCCGACGCCCTCCCGGTGATCGCCCGCAAGTCGCAGATCCCGGTCATCGCCGACATCCACTTCCAGCCGAAGTACGTCTTCGCCGCGATCGAGGCCGGCTGCGCCGCCGTCCGCGTCAACCCGGGCAACATCAAGCAGTTCGACGACAAGGTCAAGGAGATCGCCAAGGCGGCGAGCGACCACGGCACCCCGATCCGCATCGGCGTCAACGCCGGCTCCCTCGACCGCCGCCTGCTCCAGAAGTACGGCAAGGCCACCCCCGAGGCGCTCGTCGAGTCCGCCCTCTGGGAGGCATCCCTCTTCGAGGAGCACGGCTTCCGCGACATCAAGATCTCGGTCAAGCACAACGACCCGGTCGTCATGGTCAACGCCTACCGCCAGCTGGCCGCCCAGTGCGACTACCCCCTCCACCTCGGTGTCACGGAGGCGGGCCCCGCCTTCCAGGGCACCATCAAGTCCGCGGTGGCCTTCGGCGCGCTCCTCTCCGAGGGCATCGGCGACACGATCCGCGTCTCCCTCTCGGCCCCGCCGGTCGAGGAGATCAAGGTCGGCAACCAGATCCTGGAGTCGCTGAACCTGAAGCCGCGCCGCCTCGAAATCGTCTCCTGCCCTTCCTGCGGCCGTGCCCAGGTCGACGTCTACAAGCTCGCCGAGGAAGTCACCGCCGGCCTCACCGGCATGGAGGTCCCCCTCCGCGTGGCCGTCATGGGCTGTGTCGTCAACGGCCCCGGCGAGGCCCGCGAGGCCGACCTCGGCGTCGCCTCCGGCAACGGCAAGGGCCAGATCTTCGTCAAGGGCGAGGTCATCAAGACCGTCCCCGAGTCCAAGATCGTCGAGACCCTCATCGAGGAAGCGATGAAGATCGCCGAGCAGATGGAGGCGGACGGAATCGCCTCGGGCGAGCCGACGGTGGCGGTGGCGGGCTGAGACCTGCTCCTCGGAGGGGGCCGCAGGCCTCCCTCCAGGGGCGCGGGGCTGTTTCGACCTGCGGCTCCGCCGCGTGGGCGCGCCGAGCCACGACGCACGCGCACCCGCCGAGGCTCAGCAGCCCCCGAGCTATGCGGCGCTCGGCACAGCCTGGCAAGGTATCGTGCGGAGACCAGCGCAGACCCCAGGGTGAGGCCCCCGCACGTGTTGACCCAGACCACCACCAGGGTCCTCGAACCGAGTGACCTGGACGCCGCACTCGCCGTCCTGGACCGAGACCCCGTCGCGAACGCCTTCGTGACCTCCCGCGTCCAGGTCGCCGGGCTGGACCCCTGGCGGCTCGGCGGCGAGATGTGGGGCTGGTACGAGGACGGCGCCCTGACCTCCCTCTGCTACGCCGGCGCCAACCTCGTCCCCATCTGCGCCACCCCCCGCGCCGTGCGCGCCTTCGCCGACCGCGCCCGCCGGGCCGGCCGCCGCTGCTCCTCGGTCGTCGGCCCCGCCGAACCCACCGCCCAGCTGTGGCGCCTCCTCGAACCGAGCTGGGGCCCGGCCCGCGAGGTCCGCTCCCGCCAGCCCCTCATGGTCACCGACCGGCTGCCCGACCCCGCCGAGGTCACGCCCGACCCGTACGTCCGCCGGATCCGCAAGGACGAGATGGAAACGATCATGCCGGCGTGCGTCGCGATGTTCACCGAGGAGGTGGGCGTCTCCCCGCTGGCCGGCGACGGCGGCCTCCTCTACCAGGCGCGGGTCGCCGAACTCGTGGGCTCCGGCCGCTCCTTCGCCCGCCTCGACGCCGACGGCCGCGTCGTCTTCAAGGCCGAGATCGGTGCCGCCACCCCCCATGCCTGCCAGATCCAGGGCGTCTGGGTCGCCCCCGAATACCGGGGCCAGGGCCTCGCCGCCCCCGGCATGGCAGCGGTCCTGCGCTACGCACTGGCCGACGTGGCCCCCTTGGTCAGCCTCTACGTCAACGACTTCAACACGGCGGCGCGGCGCACCTACCACCGGGTGGGCTTCCAAGAGGTGGGCGCCTTCATGAGCGTGCTGTTCTGAGCACGCGCCGTCGGCCCGCCGGGCGCGGGAAGCCGCGTGATCGGCCACAAACTCCCCGCACCCCACAGACCACACGAACCCCCCTGTAGAGTCCGCGACATGGACCTTGTCATCGGCCCCTTGGACCTCTCCGCCCACGTGGACGAGGCCCTGGCCGTCCAAGCCGTCGCCTTCGGCCTGGGCCCCGACGAGGTGGCGGTCCGCCGCCAGATCGTCCTCCGCCACATGACCTACCCGGGGGCGAGGGCACTCGGCGCCACGGTCGGAGGCCGCCTCGTCGGATTCGTCTACGGCATGCCCAACGACCGCACCCACTGGTGGTCCACCGTCGTCGAGCCCTACCTCCGCGCCCTCGGCCACGACCACTGGCTGGACGACTCCTTCGTCATCACCGAACTGCACGTCCACCCCCGCCACCAGAACCACGGCGTCGGTCGCGCCCTCATCACCACGATCACCGACAGCGCCGTCGAACCCCGTTCGATCCTCTCCGCGATCGACGTCGACAGCCCGGCCCGCGGCCTCTACCACTCCCTCGGCTACGTCGACCTGGCCCGACGGGTCGTCTTCCCCAGCGCCCCCAAGCCGTACGCGGTGATGGGCGCCCCCCTGCCCCTGCGCCGCAGGTAGCCGACCCGCCAGCCCCCACCGCCACCACCGGATTTCCACGGGCACCCGCCCCCCGGCTAACCTCCTGCCATCAACCCACCCCGGCAGGAGTACGACAACCATGGCGAACGCACCGGTCCAGCGCATGTCCCAGTTGATGGCGAAGACGCTGCGCGACGACCCCGCGGACGCCGAGGTCCTCAGCCACAAGCTCCTCGTCCGCGCCGGTTACGTCCGCCGCACGGCGGCCGGCGTGTGGACCTGGCTGCCGCTCGGCAAGAAGGTCCTCGCCAACGTGGAGCGGATCGTCCGCGAGGAGATGGACGCGATCGGCGCCCAGGAGGTGCTGCTCCCCGCGCTGCTGCCGAAGGAGCCGTACGAGGCGACCGGCCGCTGGGACGAGTACGGCCCGGAGCTGTTCCGTCTGAAGGACCGCAAGGGCGGCGACTACCTCCTCGGCCCCACCCACGAGGAGATCTTCACGCTGATCGTGAAGGACCAGGCGTCCTCCTACAAGGACCTGCCGGTGATCCTCTACCAGATCCAGACCAAGTTCCGTGACGAGGCCCGCCCCCGCGCCGGCATCCTGCGCGGCCGTGAGTTCCTGATGAAGGACTCGTACTCCTTCGACACCGAGGACGAGGGCCTGGCCCAGTCGTACGCCCTGCACCGCCAGGCCTACCAGAGGGTGTTCGAGCGCCTGGGCCTCGACTACCGCATCTGTGCCGCCACGGCGGGCGCGATGGGCGGCTCGAAGTCGGAGGAGTTCCTCGCCCCGGCCGGCGCCGGCGAGGACACCTTCGCGGACTGCCCCGCGTGCGACTTCGCGGCCAACACCGAGGCGATCACCTTCGAGCTGCGGCCGGTGGACGCGGGCGACGTGGCCGCCCTCGAAGAGATCCCGACCCCGGACACCCCGACGATCGAGACCCTCGCCGCGCACCTCGGCGTCGAGGCCTCCGCCACCCTGAAGAACCTCCTCGTCAAGGTCGACGGCGAGATCGTCGCCGTCGGTGTCCCCGGTGACCGCGAGGTCGACATGGGCAAGGTCGAGGCGCACTTCGCCCCGGCGGTCGTCGAGATGGTCACCGAGGCGGACTTCGCCGGCCGCCCCGACCTGGTCCGCGGCTATGTCGGCCCGCAGGGCCTCGGCGAGAAGGTCACGTACATCGCCGACCCGCGCGTGGCCCCGGGCACCGCCTGGATCACCGGCGCCAACAAGCCGGGCACGCATGCCAGGAACGTCGTCGCGGGCCGGGACTTCGAGGTCGGCGCGTACGTCGACGTCGTGGTGGTCCAGGAGGGCGACCCCTGCCCGAACTGCGGCACCGGACTCAAGCTGGACCGCGCCATCGAGATCGGCCACATCTTCCAGCTCGGCCGCAAGTACGCCGACGCCCTGAAGCTCGACGTCCTCGGTCAGAACGGCAAGCCCGTCCGCGTCACCATGGGCTCGTACGGCATCGGCGTCTCCCGCGCGGTCGCCGCCCTCGCCGAGCAGTCCGCCGACGACAAGGGTCTGTGCTGGCCCGCCGAGGTCGCCCCGGCCGACGTCCACGTCGTCGCGGCGGGCAAGGCCCTGCAGACCGAACTGGCCCTCGACGTCTCCGAGAAGCTGCGGACCGCCGGCCTCCGCGTCCTGGTCGACGACCGCGCGGGTGTCTCCCCGGGCGTGAAGTTCACCGACTCCGAGCTGATCGGCGTACCGAAGATCCTGGTCGCCGGCCGCCGCTCCGCCGAGGGCGTCCTGGAGCTGAAGGACCGCCGTACCGGGGAGCGCGAGGAGCTGACGGTCGACGAGGCGATCGCTCGCCTGACCACCGCCTGACCACCACCCGAGGAAACGCTCAGAGCTTCTTCCGAGGCCTGTAGGCGCCTCACAGGTTCCTCTCGGACCGTTCCCCGACCGTAGGGCGTGACAGAACGTCACTACGGAGGGGAACGGTCATGACGACCAGGGGACGAGGTGCCGTCGCGGGGATCCGCAGAGGCGCCCGGCGCACGGCGGCCACGGCGGCGGTGACGCTCGCGGCGGCAGCCGGCGTGTTCGCGCTGATCGGCACGGTGCAGTCGTCCGCGGACACCACCGCGAGCGGCAGCGGCACGAGTTCGACGTCGTCGACCGCGACCGGCGACACCGGCACGGGCATCGGCGGCAGCACGGACACGTCGTCGGACTCGTCTTCGTTCATGCAGACTTCGAGCGACTCCTCCTCGGACCTCCAGCCGTCCTCCGACGGCATGACGTCCTTCGCGGGCGACGACGCGCCGGACTCGACCTCGGCGGCGTCGTGATGACCGCGTCGACGACGACCCCGCGCTCCACGGCCGCCACCGACTGGCGCGCCCTCGGCACGAGCGTCCGCCTGGTCACCACGGACCCGGCCCTGCTCGACTCCCGCGATCTGCTGCCGGCCCGGCACCTGGCCGAGGTCGACGCCGCGTGCAGCCGTTTTCCGCGAGGACTCGGAGCTGACGGCGCTGACTACGGCCGAAGGCCGACCCGTGCGGGTCAGCCCGCTGCTGGCCGAGGCCCTGGAGGTGGCCCTGCGCGCCGCCCGCGCCACGGACGGCGCGGTGGACCCTAGGGTCGGCTCGGCGACGGAGCCCCTCGGTGACGACCGGGACTTCCCGCTGGACCAGGAGGACGGCCGTCCCGTACGTCTGTCGGTGCGGCGCGTGCCGGGCTGGAAGCCGGGTCGACCTGGACCGCGTCACGAACACGGTGACCCTTCCGCCCGGCGTCAGCCTGGACCTGGGCGCCACCGGCAAGCCTGGGCTTCCGACAGGGCGGCGCGGATGCCGGCCCGGACGGCCGACTGCGGCAGCCTGGTCAGCCTCGGCGGCGACACGGCCGTGACGGGCGAACCGCCGGCCGGCGGCTGGCACATCCGCGTCCAGGACGAGACGGCTCGGGTCGACCGGCTGCCCGAGCGCGGCTCCCACGCCACGGTCGGCATCCGCAGCGGCGGCCTCGCCACGTCCGGCACCACCGCCCGCCGCCGTGACCACCACCTCCACCACATCGTCGACCCCCGCACGGGCCGACCCGCCACCACCCCGTGGCGCACCGTCTCGGTCGCCGCCGCCACGTGCGCCGACGCCAACGCCGCCACCACGGCGGCCCTGGTGAAGGGCGAGAGCGCGATCCGCCGGCTCTCCCGCCTCGGCCTCCCGGCCCGTCTGGCCACCCAGGAGGGCACGGTCGTCATGACCCCGGGCTGGCCTTCTCCGACACCGGCGGCAGCCCCCACGCCGACAGCGCCACCGGCTTCGGCTGTCTGCTGCTCTTCACCGTCGTCCTCCTCCTCGGCGGCGCCGTACGCCCAAACCGCGCGACCAGCCGCACCACACGCGGCTTCCCCCGGCCCGCCTCCGGCGGGCTAGAGCCACCCGGCGAACTCCAGCAACAGCTCCGCGTCCCGGGGCCGCCCCACCCGCCGAGCCCGAACCCCCGACTCCACGGCCCGGAACAGCGTCCACCCCCGCAACCGGGCCTGCTCCACCTCCAGCGACTCGGCCAGCTTCTTCACCCGCCGCCGGGTGATCGCCGCTCCCGAGGGTGAGGCGATCAGATCCTCCACCCGATCCCGCACCAGCCGGGCCAGATCGAAGGCGCACTCGCCCACCACCGGATCCGGCCCCACCGCCAGCCACGGCAGCCGCTCCCCGGCCAGCACCTTGCTCTGCCGAAACGTCCCGTGCAGCAAGCGCTCCTCGGGTGCGGAAGCCAGCAGCTCCGCACGGGCCCCGAGAGCCGCGTCGACCAGCCCCCGCACCTCGGCGTCCGCCTCGGCGCCCGCCCGCATGGCCTCGGCCTGCCGCTCCGTCCGCTCGGCCACGGTCTCGAAGACATGCGCTACCGGCGGCTCGACCCACAGCCGTCGCAGGGTCGCCGCGGCCTCCAGCAGCGCCTTCGCCTCGGGCAGCGACCGCACCGACAGATCGGGATGCAGCCGCTCCAGCAGCAGCACGCCATGACTGTCCCCGGGGTTGAGCAACTGGACCGCGCCCCGCCCGTCCCAGTGCGCGAGCGCGGCCCGCTCGCTCTCCGGCCGGGCCCGCTCGGGGGCCAGCTTGAGCACGGCGGGCGTGCCGTCGATGAGCCGCACCAGGAGCACCAGACTGCTCCGGCCCCCCGGTGCCTGCACCCGTTCGACGGTCAACTCGCGTAGATCCACGGCCTGTCGGGCCAGTTCGGGGAGCCTTTCCAGCCACTCGCCGATCCCGTCACCGCCGTCCGGCCGTCGGGTCTCGGCGAGCGCTCGCACCAGCCGCTGCGGCGGTTCGAAGTCCTCGAAAGCCTTGCGCGCCATGGGCGAGTCGTTCCCTTCCGGAGCGTGATCAGGTGTGCGGTGTCGCCGACGGGCCGGCGGCGGCCGTCCGCTCGGCGAGACCAGGGAAGGCTACGCTTCCGCCCCGCCACCGCACCGCCCGCACCGCCGCCTCCCGCAGCGCCTCTGCGGCGGCGGCGCGCCGGTCACCCTCGGCGGCCCGCACGAGATCGGAGTACACGCCGGCCACCCGCTCCTCCAGCTCCACGGCGAGTCGCACGGCGGAGTCGGAATCGGCCACCTGGAAGGGCAACGCGTACCCGGCGGCCGCCACGGCGGGCTTGCCGCCCAGATCCCGTACGGCCCGGGTGAGCTCGTCCCGGCGGGCCCGGTGCGCGTCGTACGCCTCCCGGGCCTCGCGCTGCCGCGCCTCGCCGATCTTCCCGCCGACGACGCCGTAGCCGTACACGGCGGCGTGCTCGGCCCCGAGTGCCGCCTGGACCGCCTTCAGCTCCCCGCTGCTCACTTCGCACCCTCCGTCAACACGTACGCGTGCCCGGCACCCGACGCCGCCACCGACGCCATCAGCCGCGCCAGCTCACCCGGCACCCCGAGCAACGCCTTGGCCCGCGTGTCGGCGAGTTTCCGCTCGGCGGCGGCCAGTTCGGTGAGGGCGGCCCCGGGGTCCTCGGGTACGGGGGAGGCCGAGGTGGTGGGGGAGGCGGAGGGTGAACCGGACGGGGAAGCGCTCGCCCCCCGCCCACCGGCCCCCTTCGCGCCCCCGAACGCCTTGGCGTGCCGAACGACCTCCGCCCGCAGGGGTTCGAGCAGCGAGGCCAGATCCGGATGGGCGGCGATCACGAGGTCGTAGCGCTCCAGGAGCCCCTCGCTGTCCCGCGCCACGCGCGCGCGTGCCCGCTCCACCTGCGACGCACCGTCTCCGCCGTCGGATCCCGGCCCCCCGGACGAGCACCCCGCGAGCAGCCCGGCACCGGCGGCCCCGACGAGCAAACTCCTTCTGCGCGGCCCCGACAGGGCACGCGACGACAGGCTGAACGACACAGCAGACGTCCTCGGGGGGTCGTACGAACAAAGAAGCGGTGCGATCACGGTACCCGTGAAACGCGCCGCGTCTCGCTAGGGGCGCGAGGAAGCGCGCGGCGAGCCCCCGCGACCCGCGGTCGCGCGAATACCAGCACCACCGAGCCGTCGGGCGCCCCCGTGGGCGCCCCCACGCACAGCCCCCGCATGGACGGCAACACCCCAGCGGAGCGGCTACCCTTTGACCTGACACGCGCCCTACCCACAACAGCACACGCGGCCGAGGAGTCACCCGGATGAGCACCACCCAGAGCGAGAGGCTGCGAGAACTGCTGGAACCGCTCGTACGCTCCCAGGGCCTGGATCTCGAAGAGATCGCAGTGGACTCGGTCGGACGCAAGCGGGTGCTGCGTGTGGTCGTCGACTCGGACGAGGGCGCGGACCTGGACACCGTCGCCGACGTCAGCCGCGCCGTCTCGGCCAAGCTGGACGAGACGGACGCGATGGGCCAGGCGGAGTACACCCTGGAAGTCGGTACGCCGGGTGCCGAGCGCGCCCTCACCGAGCACCGTCACTACCGCCGTGCCGTGGACCGTCTGGTGAAGTTCACGCTCCGCGAGGACGGGGAACTGATCGCCAGAATCCTGACCGTGGACGACGACGGCCTCGACCTCGAGGTGCCCGGAGTGAAGGGCCGCAAGGCCACCACCCGCCGGCTCGCCTTCGCGGACATCGACAGGGCCCGCGTCCAGGTCGAGTTCAACCGCAAGGACAAGAAGGACATGAAGGAAGAGGAGGAGGCGTAGCCGTGGACATCGACATGAGTGCCCTCAGGGGCTTGGTGCGGGAGAAGGAGATCTCCTTCGACCTGCTCGTCGAGGCGATCGAGGCGGCCCTCCTCATCGCCTACCACCGCACCGAGGGAAGCCGCCGCCACGCGCGCGTGGAGCTCAACCGGGAGACCGGCCATGTGACCGTGTGGGCGAAGGAGGACCCCGAGGACCTGGAGGAGGGGCAGGAGGCACGCGCGTTCGACGACACCCCGTCGGACTTCGGGCGCATCGCCGCCACCACCGCCAAACAGGTGATCCTGCAGCGACTGCGGGACGCCGAGGACGACGCCACCCTCGGTGAGTACGCCGGACGCGAGGGCGACATCGTCACCGGTGTGGTCCAGCAGGGCCGCGACCCGAAGAACGTGCTCGTGGACATCGGCAAGCTGGAGGCCATCCTGCCGGTGCAGGAGCAGGTCCCCGGCGAGACCTACCAGCACGGCATGCGGCTCAGGTCGTACGTCGTACGGGTGGCGAAGGGCGTGCGCGGCCCCTCCGTGACGCTCTCCCGCACGCACCCCAATCTGGTGAAGAAGCTCTTCGCGCTGGAGGTGCCGGAGATCGCCGACGGGTCCGTCGAGATCGCCGCCATCGCGCGTGAGGCCGGACACCGTACGAAGATCGCCGTCCGCTCCACCCGCAGCGGTCTGAACGCCAAGGGCGCCTGTATCGGCCCGATGGGCGGCCGGGTGCGCAATGTCATGGGCGAGCTGAACGGTGAGAAGATCGACATCGTCGACTGGTCGGACGACCCGGCGGAGATGGTGGCGAACGCGCTCTCCCCGGCCCGGGTCTCCAAGGTCGACGTGGTCGACCTCGCGGCCCGCTCCGCGCGGGTGACGGTGCCCGACTACCAGCTGTCGCTGGCGATCGGCAAGGAGGGCCAGAACGCCCGCCTCGCCGCCCGTCTCACCGGCTGGCGGATCGACATCCGGCCGGACACCGAGCAGCCGTCGGAGTAGGCGGGGAATAGATCCAAGCCGCAGGTCGCTTAGATCACGTCAGTTATATGCGCGGCAACTGTTCGATTCTTGCCCCAAAGGGGTGAGGTCGCCGCGGGGAGGTAGACTTAGCAGTGTCTGGCCGGACGCGTGCCCGCGCATGCCCTGAACGCACCTGTGTGGGGTGCAGGCAGCGAACGGCCAAGACCGAACTGCTGCGCGTCGTGGCGATCGAGGGTGAATGCGTCCCCGATCCTCGCGGTACGCTGCCCGGCCGGGGTGCGTACGTTCACCCCGTTCAGGTCTGTCTCGACCTGGGCGTACGCCGCCGGGCGTTCACGCGGGCGCTGCGTGCCCCGGGAGCGCTCGACACAAAGGCGTTGCGCCGATACGTGGAGCAGACAACAGTTGCCGAGCAGGCAACACCGTAAGACGTGTCGCACGGAGCCTCCGTGCGGCCCTGGTACCCCGCGAGTTGGAAGTAGGTCGAGATTGCGATGAGCACTCGATGAGCACGCGATGAGTACGCCCATGAAGTAGCGACGGTCCGGACGCACCCGGACCTAAAAAGGAGCGAAGTGGCTAAGGTCCGGGTATACGAACTCGCCAAGGAGTTCGGGGTTGAGAGCAAGGTCGTCATGGCCAAGCTCCAGGAGCTCGGTGAATTCGTCCGTTCGGCGTCCTCGACCATCGAGGCCCCCGTTGTACGCAAACTGACTGACGCCCTCCAGCAGGGCAGCGGCGGCGGCAAGCCCGCCCCGCGCAAGGCCGCCCCGGCCCGTCCGGCGGCCCCATCCCCCGCGCAGGCCGCACGTCCGGCCGCGCCTCGTCCCGGTCCGGCCGCGCCGAAGCCGCCCGCCGCCGAGCGGCCCGCAGCCGCCCCGGCCCCGGGTCCGCGCCCGACGCCCGGTCCCAAGCCGCCGACACCGAAGCCCGCTCCGGCCTCCCCGGCCCCGAGCGTGCCCGAGTTCCAGGCGCCCCCGTCGGCTCCGGCCGCCCCGGCCGCCCCGGCCGCCCCGTCCACCCCGCGTCCGGGCGCCCGTCCCGGTCCGGGTGCGCCGCGTCCCAGCGGCCAGCAGCAGCGTCCGGGCGGTCCCGGCCAGGACCGCGGCGACCGCGGTCAGGCGCCCCGTCCCGGCGGTCAGCGTCCCGAGCGTTCGGGTGCCCCCGGTGCGCCCCGGCCGGGCGGTGCCCGTCCGACCGGTCCGCGTCCGGGTAACAACCCCTTCACCTCCGGTGGCTCCACCGGCATGGGACGCCCGCAGGCGCCCCGTCCCGGTGGTGCCCCGCGTCCCGGCGGCCCCGGTGGCGCCCAGGGCGGCGGTCCGCGTCCGCAGGCCCCCGGCCAGGCTCCCCGTCCGCAGGGCGGTCCCGGTGGCGCGCCGCGTCCCCAGGGCGGTCCGGGCGGTGCCCGTCCCACTCCGGGTGGCATGCCCCGTCCGCAGGCGCCTCGTCCTGGCGGTGGCCCCGGCGGCAACCGTCCGAACCCGGGCATGATGCCGCAGCGTCCGGCGGCCGGCCCGCGTCCCGGCGGCGGTGGCCCCGGTGGCCGCGGTCCCGGCGGCGGTGGTCGTCCCGGTGGCCCCGGTGGCGGCGGTGGTCGTCCCGGTGGCGGTTTCGCCGGTCGTCCCGGTGGTCCCGGTGGCGGTGGTGGCGGTTTCGCCGGTCGTCCCGGTGGTCCCGGTGGCGGTGGTGGCGGTTTCGCCGGTCGTCCCGGTGGTCCCGGTGGCGGCGGTGGCCGTCCCGGTTTCGGCGGTCGTCCCGGTGGTCCCGGTGCCCGTGGCGGCACGCAGGGCGCCTTCGGTCGCCCCGGCGGTCCCGCGCGTCGTGGTCGCAAGTCGAAGCGGCAGAGGCGCCAGGAGTACGAGGCCATGCAGGCCCCGTCGGTCGGCGGCGTGATGCTGCCTCGCGGCAATGGACAGACCGTCCGCCTGTCGCGTGGTGCGTCCCTCACCGACTTCGCGGAGAAGATCAACGCCAACCCGGCGTCGCTCGTCGCCGTGATGATGAACCTCGGCGAGATGGTCACTGCCACGCAGTCCGTCTCCGACGAGACCCTCCAGCTACTCGCCGGCGAGATGAACTACGTCGTCGAGATCGTCAGCCCGGAGGAGGAGGACCGTGAGCTGCTCGAGTCCTTCGACATCGAGTTCGGCGAGGACGAGGGCGGCGAGGAGTTCCTCGTCGCGCGTCCGCCGGTCGTGACCGTCATGGGTCACGTCGACCACGGTAAGACCCGACTGCTGGACACGATCCGCAAGACGAACGTCGTCGCGGGCGAGGCCGGCGGTATCACGCAGCACATCGGTGCGTACCAGGTCGCGACCCAGGTCAACGAAGAAGAGCGCAGGATCACCTTCATCGACACCCCGGGCCACGAGGCGTTCACCGCCATGCGTGCCCGTGGTGCCAAGTCGACCGACATCGCGATCCTCGTGGTGGCGGCCAACGACGGTGTGATGCCCCAGACGATCGAGGCGTTGAACCACGCCAAGGCGGCCGGTGTGCCGATCGTGGTCGCGGTCAACAAGATCGACGTCGAAGGTGCCGACCCGACCAAGGTGCGCGGTCAGCTCACCGAGTTCGGTCTGGTGGCCGAGGAGTACGGCGGCGACACGATGTTCGTCGACATCTCCGCCAAGCAGGGTCTGAACATCGACTCCCTGCTGGAGGCCGTGGTCCTGACCGCGGACGCCTCGCTCGACCTGCGGGCCAACCCGGAGCAGGACGCGCAGGGCATCGCGATCGAGTCCCACCTCGACCGCGGCCGCGGCGCCGTCGCGACCGTCCTGGTCCAGCGAGGCACCCTGCGGGTCGGCGACACCATGGTGGTCGGCGACGCGTACGGCCGTGTCCGCGCGATGCTCGACGACAAGGGCGCGAACGTGGAAGAGGCGGGTCCCTCGACCCCGGTCCTCGTCCTCGGTCTCACCAACGTCCCGGGTGCCGGCGACAACTTCCTCGTCGTCGACGAGGACCGTACGGCCCGTCAGATCGCCGAGAAGCGCGCGGCGCGTGAGCGCAACGCCAACTTCGCCCGGCGTGGCGTCCGGTTCTCCCTGGAGAACCTGGACGAGGCCCTCAAGGCCGGTCTGGTGCAGGAACTCAACCTCATCATCAAGGGCGACGCGTCCGGTTCGGTGGAGGCTCTCGAGTCCTCGCTGCTCCAGCTCGACGTCGGCGAAGAGGTCGACATCCGCGTCCTGCACCGCGGCGTGGGTGCGGTCACCGAGTCGGACATCGACCTGGCGACCGGCTCCGACGCCATCGTCATCGGCTTCAACGTCCGTGCTGCGGGCCGCGCGGCGCAGATGGCGGAGCGCGAGGGCGTCGACGTCCGGTACTACTCGGTGATCTACCAGGCCATCGAGGAGATCGAGGCGGCCCTCAAGGGCATGCTCAAGCCGGAGTACGAGGAGGTCGAGCTCGGCACGGCGGAGATCCGCGAGGTCTTCAAGTCGTCCAAGCTGGGCAACATCGCCGGTGTCCTGGTCCGCTCGGGCGAGGTCAAGCGCAACACCAAGGCGCGCCTCGTCCGCGACGGCAAGGTCATCGCGGAGAACCTCACCATCTCCGGTCTGCGTCGCTTCAAGGACGACGTCACCGAGATCCGCGAAGGCTTCGAGGGTGGTATCAACCTCGGAAACTTCAACGACATCAAGGTCGACGACGTCATCGCGACGTACGAGATGCGCGAGAAGCCGCGGTCGTAGGACGGTGGTTCACGCCGGCCGGGGGTGCCATGGGCGCCCTCGGCCGGTGTGGTCGTTCCTGGGGTCTTGGCCCACGGACCTCCTTCGCGCGGTTCCCTGTGCCTGAGGGAACGGTCCCGGGCCCCGGGCGCCGATATTGCGTCGAGTCGCACCGTCCGGCCGATGTACGGTTCTGATGTTCCCGCCCGGCTAGGCGGGCCATCGATCCCGTACCGGCGGGTGAACCGGATACACACATGTACGTGGGGACTCTGTCCTTCGATCTCCTCCTCGGCGACGTACGGTCGCTGAAGGAGAAGCGCTCCGTCGTCCGCCCGATCGTGGCCGAGCTGCACCGCAAGTTCGCGGTGAGCGTGGCGGAGGTCGACCATATGGATCTGCACCGCAGGGCCGTGATCGGCCTGGCGGTGGTCTCCGGCGACACGGGGCACCTGACCGACGTACTGGACCGGTGCGAGCGGCTGGTCGCCGGGCGCCCCGAGGTGGAACTGCTGTCGGTACGGCGGCGCCTGCACGGCGACGACGACTGAACCGACGGCACGGGGACAGTTGAAAAGCAGTAGTTACGCAGAACGAGCTAGGAGACGGACCAGTGGCCGACAACGCGCGTGCCAAGAGGCTGGCGGACCTCATCCGAGAGGTGGTGGCCCAGAAGCTGCTGCGCGGGATCAAGGACCCGCGGCTCGGCTCACACGTCACCATCACGGACACCCGGGTGACCGGGGACCTGCGGGAGGCGACCGTCTTCTACACGGTGTACGGGGACGACGAGGAGCGGGCGGCCGCCGCCGCGGGGCTGGAGAGCGCCAAGGGCATCCTCCGTTCCGAGGTCGGCCGTGCCGCCGGTGTGAAGTTCACGCCGACCCTCACCTTCGTGGCCGACGCCCTCCCGGACACCGCCAAGACCATCGACGACCTCCTCGACAAGGCGCGGGCCTCGGACGCCGCGGTGCGCGAGAGCGCCTCGGGGGCCAAGTACGCCGGTGAGGCCGACCCCTACCGCAAGCCTGGCGACGAGGACGACGCCGACGAGGATGCCGCCGCCGAATGACCCAGCAGCGCCAGAAGAACACCACGCCCGACGGCCTTGTCATCGTCGACAAGCCGTCGGGCTTCACTTCGCACGATGTCGTCGCCAAGATGCGGGGCATCGCCCGGACCCGACGGGTCGGGCACGCGGGGACGCTGGACCCCATGGCCACCGGAGTGCTCGTCCTGGGGGTGGAGAAGGCGACCAAGCTGCTCGGTCACCTCGCGCTCACGGAGAAGGAGTACCTCGGAACCGTCCGGCTCGGACAGACGACGGTCACCGACGACGCCGAGGGCGAGATCACGGCGTCGGTCGACGCGTCGAAGGTCACCCGGGACGCGGTCGACGCCGGTGTGGCCGAGCTGACCGGCCGGATCATGCAGGTGCCGTCCAAGGTCAGCGCCATCAAGATCGACGGCGTGCGGTCGTACAAGCGGGCCCGCGACGGTGAGGACTTCGAGATTCCCGCCCGGCCCGTCACCATCTCCTCCTTCGCCGTGTACGACGTCCGCGAGGCCGTCGCCGAGGACGGCACCCCCGTCGTCGACCTGGTGGTGTCGGTGGTGTGCTCCTCCGGGACCTACATCCGCGCCCTCGCCCGCGATCTGGGTGCGGGACTGGGTGTCGGTGGCCACCTCACCGCGCTGCGCCGGACCCGCGTCGGCCCGTACAAGCTGGACTCCGCGCGGACCCTCGACCAGCTCCAGCAGGAGCTGACCGTCATGCCGGTCGCCGAAGCCGCCGCGGCCGCGTTCCCCCGCTGGGACGTGGACGACAGGCGCGCCCGGCTCCTGCTGAACGGGGTCCGCCTGGACATGCCCGAGGAGTACGCGGACCGGGGCGCCACGGCCGTCTTCGACCCCACGGGCCGCTTCCTGGCCCTGGTCGAAAGCCAGAAGGGCAAGGCGAAGAGCCTGGCCGTCTTCGGCTGACCCCGAGGCGGGCACCGCAGCACCGACCCGCGTCGTCAGGCGAGGGCTGGGGGGGGGGCCGGGGCTCGGGGGTCATTTGGCCCGGCCGGTGCCGCAGGGGCACCCGACACGACATGGTCCACCCGGTCGAGCGTGGAGCGGCGGTCACGGGGTCGCTGTTCCCGCCGCTCCACGGTCCCCCCTCGGTTCCCCCACCCAGAGGTGTATCCATCTGCCCGGGGCTATTCACCCCTTCGTGCAGGCGCTCGGAGTGAACCGAGGGAGCGGAAGGGGGCGCGTTCGTCGCGCGATCTGTTCCGCTGATCTTCACGTGCCTACCGTCGGAACACAGGTACGACGGGGAGGTCAGGACATGGCGGTACGGGGCCGTCGGGCAACCGACGACGGCCGCCGGGCGGCGCGGGACGAAGTCCTGGTGCGGGTCGGCGATCTGGCGGGACGACCACGCGGTACGGGGTTCGTCGCCGACCACCACGGCACGGTCGTCACCAGCCACGAGGCGGTGGACGGGCTGGCCCGGATCGTGGTGCGCGCCACCGGCGACCGTGTCTGTGTGGTGACGTCCGACGCGGTCACGCCGCTGCCCGCCCTCGATCTCGCGCTCATCCGCACCCAGGGGCTGTGCGTGGACCCGCTGCCCTTCGCCCTGCGGGACGAGGTCGAGACGGGCGCGTACGTCCGTATCGCGGCCGGCGGCTGGCGCGAGGCACGGGTGCTGGGTACGGCGGACGTCACGTACACCGCGACCGACGGTTTCCATCTGCTGCGCGGCGCCCTGGAGTTGGCGATCGGTACTGCGGGGAGCGACGCGTTGCGGCTGGGTGGGGGCGCGGCCGGGGGCCCCGTGCTCGACATGATCACGGGGGCCGTGGTGGGCGTCCTCGGCACGGCCCTGGAGGCACAGCACCGGGCCACGGGCTTCGCCGTACCCCTGCGGGGGTGGCGGGCCGAGCAGCCGCTGGCCGAGCTGCTCGCACGCAACGCGGCGACCGTGCCGGCGTACCGAACGGATCTGAACCTGGCGGGGGTGCTGGAGCTCACGGCCACGACGGTGGGCTCGGACGGGCCGGGGGCGGGCGCCGGAGCCATGGCGGCGGCCGACGCCGATCCGGTCGAACGGGTCGATGTCGTCAGGGAGTTCAGCGCCTTCTCCGAGGGCCCCGCCGCCGTTCTCGCTCTGGTCGGCCCGCCCGGCAGCGGCCGTACGACGGAACTGGCCGCCCTCGCCGCCCGACGCGGCCGCGGCCCGGCCCCCGCCCCCACCCTCTGGCTCCGCGGCGCCGACCTCCTCTCCGACGACACCTCCGTGGCGGACGCGGCCCGACGTGCCCTGGAACGGGCGGGACGGATCGTGGCGGCGTCCGTGTCGGCCTCCTCGGAGGGGGCGGACGCGGGCGGTTCCACAGGGGAGCGGGAGGCGGCGGCGCGAGGATCCGGGGGGCCTGACAGGAGCACTGGCTCTGGCGCGGGACGAGCCTCGGCCGCCGACGGGGCCGGGGTGGCGGACGGGACCGGGGCGGCGGACGGGGGCGCCGCGTCGGCTGCGTGGGCCGCGACGGACTTCTCGGCCGCTTTCGCCGCCTCCGCGGGTGCTTGTGGCGGTGAGGATTCCTCGGGCGGTGCTGGTGCTTCGGACGATCGGGCAGCCGGGGGCGGGCGGGCGTGGCTGCCGGGTCGCTACCAGGGCGAGTTGGGGGACATCCGGCCGGAACGGCTCGCGCGGCTCGCGGGGGCGGAGGGACGGCCGCTGCTGTTGCTGCTCGACGGGCCCGAGGAGATGCCGCCGACGCTCGCGCACCGGCTGGCCGAGTGGACCGCGGGGACGGTCGAGTGGCTGCGGGCGAACGGGGCTCGGCTCGTGGTGGCCTGCCGCGCCGAGTACTGGGAGTGGGCCGGGGCGCACTTCCCCGCCGAACTGCTCCATGGGGAGGCTCCCGGCGCCCAGGGGCCGCCGCTGCCGGCCTGCGTGCGCCTGGGCGACCTGACCGAGAGCGAGGCCCGGCGGGCCCGCCTGCGGTACGGGATCCCCGAGGACACGCTCACCACCGAGGACGCCCGGCACCCCCTCACCCTGCGACTCCTGTCCGAGGTCCGAGCGGCACTGCCTGACCCCTCGAACGGCCGGCCCGGCGAGGATGGCGCCTCCGCCGGACCGCCCGACGGGCACATGGCAGGGGCCACTGGGGCGGGCCGGACCGACGAGGAGCCGGAGGGCCGGGTGCCGGGCGGCCCCGGGCCGGAGGGTCAGGGCCGTGGCGACCGGGGCCCGGAGGACCGGGGCCGGGACGGGTGGGGACCGCAGGCGGCGGGCCGGGAGGGCTGGGGACCGCAGGAGCAGGGGCGCTGCGGCCCGGGAAACCGGGGCCCGGAGGACCGGGGACCGAGTGAACCGCGATGCGGCGGGCCCGACACCCCGCAGGACGGGGCCGACATCCCTTCCACCGGGCGCACCACCCCGACCGCCGCCACCCCCGGCGGCGCCTCCGCTCCGTCCGCTCCCGGGGCACCGGACACGGGCGGACACCCGCACGGCCGGGCGAAGCGACCCACCGGCCCGGGACCGTCCTCCTCCGGCCCGACCGCCTACGCCCCCGGCCCGACCCCGCACACCTCGGGTCCCACCGCATCCCCCACCCCCTCGGGCCGCCCCGGCAGGGACGAGGTGTTGGCCGCCTACCTGGATCTGATGTGTCTGCGGATCGCCGTGCGGCTCGCCGCGGTGAACGGGGTGCGCGGGGCGGGCGTGCGGCGGCTGGCGGCACAGGTTTCGGGACAGGTGCACGAGGCGGCCCGGCGGTGCCTCGGCCCCGGACAGGGGGAGTTGGACCGGGCGGCGTTCGAGGCCGTGTTCCCGTGGGGGCCGGTGCCGGGACGGCGGCTCGGTGGCACCACCGGCTGGGCCTCGGCCGTGCTCACCGAGGGCCTGCTCGTCCCGGCCGGCGACGGCTACCGCTTCGCCCACGAGGAGCTGGCCGACTGGATCCAGGGCGCACACCTGGACCTCGACGCCGCCCTGCACGCGCTCGTCCACCGCGGCTGGGTCGCCCAGGCCGAGTCACGGCGGGGCTGGGGCACGATGCCCCCGGAGGCGCGCGTGCGCAGGCAGGCCCGCCGGGCCACCCGCGACCTCCCCGTGCCGCGCCATCGCATCGGCCCCGTCGTCCACGCCCTGCTCCTCCTCGGCCGACAACAGGGCCCCACCGAACTCGCCGGACGTCTGGAGGAGTTGCTCGACGCCCTGGACGCCCTGCTGCCCCCGGGCGCCCCCGCCCCCGACGACCCCACCTGGTGGGCCACCCGTCTCCTGGCCGAGGTCCTGCTCCGGGTGCCCGACGCGACGCCGTACACCAGGGTGCTGCGGTTCCTCACCGAGCGGATCGGCGCCTGGCGTGCCCAGGGCCGAGGGGTGCCGGCCGAGTTCGGGCCGGACTTCTGGGCCTCGCTGCCCCTGCCCGAGGCGGAACGGTTCGACCTGCTGCGACGCCTGGTCGTCGCCGACCCGGCCACCGGCGAGGGGCCCCGCTATCTGGACGCGGTCTCCCGGCTGTTGTCGGCCGCCCCCGTCGCCGTACAACCGCTGCTCACCCGCTGGTTCGCCGACGACACCCCGTTGGTCGCGACCCCGGACGCCACCGTGGCGACGGCCGCGCAGGCGCTGCTGCACACCCATCGGCGGTGCGCCCTGGACGACCTGACCGAGGCACTCGTCGACAGCGCGCACCGGCGTGGCGACGAACTCCTCGCCGTGCTGTCCGAGGAGGAGCCCTCGGCGGTGTGCCGGGCCGTCGACCGGTGGGCGCACGACGAGCGTCCGGCCCGGCGGGTCGCGGGGCTCGCGTACGGGCTGCGGACCGCTCCGCACGTGCGCACGGAGGCCGACCGTGAACTCCTGCGCTACGCGGCACTCGCCCTGCTGGGCCGCCCCGCCGACGTCACCCTGCACAGCGGCGCCCTGGCCCTGCTCGTACGGGATCCGCAGACCAGGCCGCGGTATCTGCCGCAGGCGCTGGAACGCTTCGCGGCCGGTGACCCGCAGCTGCCCGCGAGCGCCGTGGTCACCGCACTCGCCACCGACCCGGACCCGGTCCTCGCCGCCTTCCGCGCGCGGCTGCGCACGCCCGGCGCCGAGGGCTCGGACGGGGAGGCCCTGCGCACGCTCGCCGAGGTCACCACGCCCGGCCTCGCGCGCCGCGTCACCACGCTCGTACGGGAGGTCGTCGCCCTGCGCCCCGAGGTGGCCGGGCATGTCGCCGTGTACGTCGACCGCAGACTGGAACACGGTCCGGGCACCCGCGCCGTACTGTTCCCCCTGGTCAGCGGGCTCATCGTCGACGGCCCCGTCCAGGTGCGCGCGGCCCTCGCGGCTGTCTTCGCCGAACCGGGCACCCCCGTCTCCCGCCCGCTGCGCCGCGAACTGCTCGATCTGCTGACGGCGACCGAGCGGGACCCGTCCGTCCTGGACGCGCTGCTGCGGGCGGTCGTCGCGGGCGCGGCGGGTACGAGCGTGGGCATGGCGGGTACGAGCGCGGGCACGGACGTCCGGGTGCTGGTTCACCGCATCGGCCTGCTGCTGGTCCGCACGCCCGACGGGGCCACCCGATTCGACTGGGCACTCGTCGACCTGGCCCGCCACGTCCCCGGGTTCGCGGAGCTGGTGGCCGGCTGGCTCAGCGGTACGCCCCAGGAGTGGGCGGCGGTGGTCGGTCCCAGCACCCGTCGGATGATCGAGAACCTGGCGGGGGTGCCGGGTGTGCGGGTGCCCGCGTGAGGAGGGACGAGGCGTGCCGGGGCGAGGGGCCGGATCCCGTGCTCAGGGTCACAGCCCGGATGCCGATGCGAGCGGAGAGCATCGGGCATGGCACCCTTAGACCTGCGCAAGGGTTAGGCGTCAATACGGACACGGGTTCGACGAGGAGCGGTCACAGTGCAGCGCTGGCGTGGTTTGGAGGACATCCCCGAGGACTGGGGGCGCAGCGTCGTCACCATCGGTTCCTTCGACGGGGTGCACCGCGGGCACCAGCTGATCCTCCGGCACGCCGTGGAACGCGCGCGTGAGCTGGGCGTTCCCGCCGTTGCCGTCACCTTCGACCCGCACCCCAGCGAGGTGTTGCGCCCCGGTACGCATCCTCCGTTGCTCGCCCCGCACCACCGTCGTGCCGAACTGATGGCCGAGCTGGGGGTGGACGCGGTCCTGATCCTGCCCTTCACGACCGAGTTCTCGCGGCTGTCCCCGGCCGACTTCGTCGTCAAGGTGCTGGTCGACAAGCTCCGCGCCAAGGCCGTCGTCGAGGGCCCCAACTTCCGCTTCGGCCACAAGGCCGCCGGAGACGTGGCGTTCCTGGCCGAGCAGGGCAAGACGTACGACTTCGAGGTCGAGGTGGTCGACCTGTTCGTCACCGGCGAGGCGGGCGGCGGTCAGCCGTTCTCCTCGACCCTGACCCGACGGCTGGTCGGCGAGGGCGATGTCGAGGGCGCGCGCGAGATCCTCGGCCGTCCCCACCGTGTCGAGGGCGTCGTCGTACGCGGCGCCCAGCGCGGCCGTGAGCTGGGCTTCCCGACGGCCAACGTCGAGACCCTCCCGCACACCGCGATCCCCGCCGACGGTGTCTACGCCGGCTGGCTGCACGTCGCCGACGAGGCCATGCCCGCCGCGATCTCCGTCGGCACCAACCCGCAGTTCGACGGCACCGAGCGCACGGTCGAGGCCTATGCCATCGACCGCGTCGGCCTCGACCTCTACGGCCTCCACGTCGCCGTCGACTTCCTCGCCTTCGTGCGCGGCCAGGCGAAGTTCGAGTCGCTGGAGGCGCTCCTGGTGGCGATGGGCGAGGACGTGAAGAGGTGTCGAGAGCTGATCGCCGCGTACGAGAGCGGCGAGCGCGGCGAGCGCGGCAAAGAAGGCGACGGGGGCGATGGGGGCGACGAGGGGAAGCAGCCTCGGTAGCTCCGAGGCCTGCCCGCCCGCCCCGAGGCTGCCCGCCCGCCCCGAGCCCTGCATGGACTGAGGCCCGTACCCTTCACGATCGGTGAAGGGTACGGGCCTCAGCCGTGCCGCCGTGCTGTGTTCCGCGTGCAGCCGGCTGTCGTGCGGGCTACTGCTGGGGCGGTGCCGGCGGGTGGGGCTGCCCCTGCTGCGGCTGCCCCTGGTGCGGCGGATACGGCTGCCCGGGTGCGGGCTGGCCGGGGTGACCGTAGGGCTGGGGGGCCTGCCCGGGTGCCGGCTGCCCCGGGTAGGGCTGACCGGGATACGGCTGCTGGCCCTGCTGGCCCGGCTGCCCTTGCTGCGGATGTTGCTGATACTGCGGCGGGTACGGCTGCTGAGCGGGAGCCTGCTGACCCGGCATCGGCGGGGCGACGACCGGCGGCGGGTTGCCGTCCGAGGTCCACAGACCGTGCGACTGCTGATGACGGGCGATGTCCTCGGCGACCATCGCGGCGAGCGTGAAGTACGCCTCCCGAACCTTCGGCCGCATCATGTCGAGATCCAACTCGGCACCCGCGGAGAGGTGTTCGTCGAACGGCACGACGACGACACCCCGGCAGCGCGTCTCGAAGTGGGAGACGATGTCCTCCACCTTGATCATCTTGCCGGTCTCGCGCACTCCCGAGATGACCGTGATGGAACGTGCCACGAGATCCTGGTACCCGTGCGCGGAGAGCCAGTCCAGTGTCGTACTGGCGCTGCTCGCACCGTCCACGGACGGCGTCGAGATGATGATCAGCTGGTCGGCGAGGTCGAGCACCCCGCGCATCGCGCTGTAGAGCAGACCGGTGCCCGAGTCGGTGAGGATGATCGGGTACTGCTTGCCGAGGATGTCGATCGCACGCCGGTAGTCCTCGTCGTTGAACGTCGTGGAGACGGCGGGGTCCACGTCGTTGGCGATGATCTCCAGTCCGGAGGCCGCCTGCGAGGTGAACCGCCGGATGTCCATGTACGAGTGGAGGTACGGGATCGCCTGGACGAGGTCACGGATGGTCGCCCCGGTCTCGCGCCGCACACGACGGCCGAGCGTGCCGGCGTCCGGGTTGGCGTCGATCGCGAGGATCTTGTCCTGCCGCTCGGTGGCGAGGGTCGAGCCGAGGGCCGTGGTGGTCGTCGTCTTGCCCACGCCGCCCTTGAGGCTGATGACCGCGATGCGGTAGCAGGACAGCACCGGCGTCCTGATCAGCTCCAGCTTCCGCTGCCGCTCGGCCTCCTCCTTCTTGCCGCCCAGCTTGAACAGCCCGCCCCCCGAGGACGGACGGCTGCTCTTCTGCTTCTGCTTCTTGCTGTTCAGCAGCCGGTCCGACGACAACTCCACGGCCGCCGTGTAACCGAGGGGCGCCACGCCCGGGTTGGTGGGCTGCCGGTGGTCGTGCTGCACGGGCTGCGGCCAGGCGGTGCCGGTGCGGGGGTCGATGGGGGCGGGGGGCTGGGGCTGCCCACCGGGCTGGCCGGGCTGACCGGGGTGTCCCGGGTGACCGGAGTGGGCCTGCTGCCCCGGGTCTCCGGGCTGACCGGGGAAGGGGGGTTGGGGTTGACCGGGATGGCCCGGGTGCCCCGGCTGACCTGGTTGAGCAGGGGGCTGGGGGAATCCATAACCACCCTGAGGCGCGGGGGAGTTGGGCGGGCCCGGAGGAGTCGGCGCCTGAGCGGCCGAGGGCGGGAACCCGTAGCCGGTCTGGGGGGCCGGGGGGTACTGGGGGCCGGGCTGGGCCGCCCCTTGAGGAAAGCCGTAGCCGTGCTGCTGAGGCACGGGGGCACCGGGGGGTGCCGGCTGCCCCGGCTGCCCCGGCTGCCCCGGCTGCCCCGGCTGCCCCGGCTGTCCCGACTGATCTGGTTGGGCGGGGGGTTGGGGGAAGCCGTAGCCGCTCTGTTGGGGGATGGGTGCCTGCGGGGGGACGGGTGCGCCGGTGGGCGGGAAGCCGTAACCGGGAGTGGGCTGAGCCGGGGGCGCCGCGGCGGGATGGGGGGTGACCGGCTGACCCGGGTGGCCGGGGTGCTCGGCCTGTCCCTGGTGCTCCCCCTGTACCGGCTGGGCCGGCTGAGCGGGGGGTTGGGGGAAGCCGTAGCCGCTCTGTTGGGGG
>NZ_JAVRFJ010000099.1:0-844 GCF_031845845.1 Streptomyces gottesmaniae | reverse complement strand
AGGCTGGCTGGTCGGTGACGGATGCGGCGGGTCTGGGGCAGTCGGCGGCGGATCATCCGCTGGTCGGTGCGGTGGTGGGGCTGGCCGGCGGTGAGGGTGTCGTCCTGACGGGTCGGCTGTCGTTGAAGTCGCATCCGTGGCTGGCCGATCACACCGTCGGCGGCACGGTGGTCTTCCCGGGGACCGGCTTCGTCGAGTTGCTGGTGCGGGCGGGGGACGAGGTCGGCTGCGGGCGAATCGAGGAGCTGACCCAGGAAGCGCCTCTCGTCGTGCCGGAGCGTGGCGGCGTTCAGATGCAGGTCGTCGTCGAGGCGACGACGGGTACCGGTGAACGACCGGTTGCCGTGTACGCACGCCTGGAGGACGCGGACGAGGACGTGCCGTGGACGCGGCATGCCAGTGGTCTGCTGAGTCCTTCGCAGACGTCGGCCGGGTTCGAGCTGGCACAGTGGCCGCCCGCCGGAGCGGAGGCACTCGACGTCGAGGGCATGTACGAGCGGCCGGAATCCGGTCTGGTCTACGGCCCCCTGTTCCAGGGCCTGACCGCCGCGTGGCGCAAGGGCGACGAGGTCTACGCGGAGATCGAACTGCCGGCGGATGCGGCAGCGGAAGCCGCCCGCTTCGGTCTGCATCCCGCACTTCTCGACGCAGCCCTTCACGCGCTCGGTTTCTCACCCTCCTACGAGAGTGAGGAAGAGGACGGCACAGTGGCCCGACTCCCGTTCTCGTGGTCGGGGGTGTCGTTGTTCGCGGTGGGTGCGTCGGTGTTGCGGGTGTGTGTGCGGCATGTGGCGCGGGATCGGGTGTCGTTGTGGGTGGCTGATGGTGTGGGTGTGCCGGTGGC
>NZ_JAVRFJ010000098.1:0-849 GCF_031845845.1 Streptomyces gottesmaniae | reverse complement strand
TCACACCCGCCACACCCGCAGCAGCCTGCGTATGACCCACATTCGACTTGACCGACCCCAGCCACAACGGCCGGCCACCCTCCCGCTCCTGCCCATACGTCGACAGCAACGCCTGCGCCTCGATCGGATCACCGAGCGTCGTGCCCGTACCGTGGGCCTCCACCGCGTCCACCTCGGCGGCACTCAGACCGGCATTCGCCAGCGCCTGACGGATCACCCGCTGCTGCGACGGACCATTGGGCGCCGTCAGACCATTGCTCGCACCGTCCTGGTTGACGGCGGAACCCCGCACGACGGCGAGGACGCGGTGGCCGTTCTTCTGCGCGTCCGACAAGCGTTCCAGAAGCAGGATGCCCGCGCCCTCGCCCCAGCCCGTCCCGTCGGCGTCGGCGGAGAAGGCCTTGCAGCGGCCGTCCGCGGCGAGGCCGCGCTGAAGGCTGAAGTCGATGAACGTCTCGGGAGTGGACATGACGGTCACACCGCCGGCGAGTGCCATCGTGCACTCCCCCTGGCGCAGGGCCTGGATCGCCCAGTGCAGGGCGACCAGTGAGGAGGAGCAGGCCGTGTCGACCGTGACGGCCGGGCCCTCGAAACCGAACGTGTAGGAGACCCGGCCCGACGCGATGCTGCCCGCGCTGCCGTTACCGAGATAGCCCTCGACCTCCTCCGACGGCTGGGTCACGCGGGACCCGTAGTCGTGGTACATGATTCCGGCGAAGACACCGGTCCGGCTGCCGCGCAGGGTGGTGGGATCGATACCCGCCCGCTCGATCGCCTCCCACGACGTCTCCAGCAGCAACCGCTGCTGCGGATCCATCGCCAACGCCTCACGCGGCGAGATCCCGAAGA
>NZ_JAVRFJ010000097.1:0-981 GCF_031845845.1 Streptomyces gottesmaniae | reverse complement strand
CGCGGCCCGCACATGCAGCGCGTCCCGGTCCGGATCGGCATACACGGCCACGCTCGCGATCCCGGCGTCCCGGCACGCCCGGGCGACGCGGACAGCGATTTCGCCTCGGTTGGCGATCAACACCTTGGTCAGCATGCCCACTCCAACACCATGTCCACCGGTACGGTGAGCCGCCGCTCCCCCTCGACAACCCTGCCGCTGTCCGAGTGGGAATGGGAGGCCACGTCCAATTTCACGTTGTCCAGCGCGAGACCACCGGCCGCCGGGACGATGCCTCCGACAAGAACGCGGCCGCCGCCTGCCTCTTCTCGCTCCAGCCGCTCGATCATCGCGTCCACCATCGGCAGGTGGGCACCCGAAGGTCCGGCGGGTTGTGTGCTCGGCACGTCCTGGGTGATGACGACGGCGACGATGTGTGCCGGTGCCTGGTTCAGGTCGGCGCGGGTCACGTCACAGCCTTCGTCACGCGAGGCCGGGGCGCATCCTGGTGTGCCGTGTTCGACGAGGCCGCGTTCGGCGATCACCACGCGGGCGTACGGTGCCGGGGCGGTGTCGGACCGCTCCGTGTCTTCTTGGCGGGCATACATGCGCGCTCCAGGGGTCTTGGGAGGGCTCGGCTCGTTCAACGGGGCCAGCAAGAGGTGCGCCAGGCTGTCGGCCCGGGCTGTGCGAGGGAGCTTCCGAGGATGTTGTGCTTCTTGTCGGCCCACTGGTTGGGCTGCTCGGGCCGCTCCGGCACGGTTGCGGACGCTGCCGCGCGGGCGCGGACCACCGCCAGGGCGGCGGCCAGCTCCTCCGGAGTCGGGTTTCCCCTTACGACTTTGATCGTCATGGCAGTTCCTGGAGCCTAGAGAGGGATGTTGCCGTGCTTCTTCGGGGGGAGGGACTCGCGCTTGGTGCGGAGTTGGCGCAGGCCGCGCACGAGGTGGCGGCGGGTTTCGGAGGGCGGGATGACGGCGTCGACGTAACCGCGTTCGGCTG
>NZ_JAVRFJ010000096.1:0-1031 GCF_031845845.1 Streptomyces gottesmaniae | reverse complement strand
CCGCCGAGGCCGTCGCTGCGGCTGATCGCGGACATTTTTCGGTACTGCCGGGTGGAGATGCCGAGGTGGAACACGATCTCGATCTCGGGGTACCACATGGCGGAGGCGGGTGCCTCGCCGGTGCAGGAGATCGCGTTCACCCTGGCGGACGGGATCGAGTACGTGCGCACGGCGGTCGCGGCGGGTATGGACGTGGACGACTTCGCGCCGCGGTTGTCGTTCTTCTTCGTGGCCCGGACGACGCTGTTGGAGGAGGTCGCCAAGTTCCGTGCGGCGCGTCGGGTCTGGGCGCGGGTGATGCGGGAGGAGTTCGGGGCGAGGGATCCCAAGTCGCTGATGCTGCGTTTCCATACGCAGACGGCCGGGGTGCAACTGACGGCGCAGCAGCCGGAGGTGAATCTGGTGCGGGTGGCGGTGCAGGGTCTGGCGGCGGTGCTGGGCGGGACGCAGTCGCTGCACACCAATTCCTTCGACGAGGCCATCGCCCTGCCGACGGACAAGAGTGCTCGTCTGGCGTTGCGGACGCAGCAGGTGCTGGCGTACGAGACGGATGTGACGGCGACGGTCGATCCGTTCGCCGGTTCCTACGTCGTCGAGAAGCTGACCGATGACGTGGAGGCGGCGGTGGTCGGGCTGATGGGGAGGGTGGAGGAGCTGGGCGGGGCGGTGGCGGCCATCGAGGGGGGTTTCCAGAAGGGTGAGATCGAGCGCAGTGCGTATCGCATCGCCCAGGAGACCGACTCCGGCGAGCGGGTCGTGGTCGGCGTCAACCGGTTCCAGCTCGACGAGGAGGAGCCGTACGAGCCGTTGCGGGTGGACCCGGCGATCGAGGCGCAGCAGGCGCAGCGGCTGGCCCGGCTCCGTGCCGAGCGCGACCGGGCGGCGGTGGACACGGCCCTGACCGCCCTGAAGAAGGCCGCCGAGGGCACGGACAACGTCCTCTACCCGATGCGCGAGGCGCTGAAGGCCCGCGCGACGGTCGGCGAGGTGTGCAACGCGCTGCGGGAGGTCTGGGGGACGTACATCCCCAG
>NZ_JAVRFJ010000095.1:0-1064 GCF_031845845.1 Streptomyces gottesmaniae | reverse complement strand
TGTTCTGTCCACGGAGGTTGGTGACGGCGATCACTGGAGAGTGATCTTGAACGAGTGAGGGCCTTCCGGGTTCGGTGTGGATTGCGACATCTCCACCGAACGACGAAAGGCCCTCGTGCCCCACCGTAATGCACCCCTGACCGAGACCGGCCGTCTGCGCCTTGCGCGCTGCGTCGTCGAGGACGGCTGGCCCCTGCGCCGGGCCGCCGAACGCTTCCAGGTCTCGCCGGCCACCGCCCAGCGCTGGGCCGAGCGCTACCGCCAGTTCGGCGAGGCCGGGATGAGCGACCTCTCCTCCCGCCCGCGCACGAGCCCGCGCCGCACCCCGACCCGCACCGAGCGCCGGATCATCAAGGTCCGGCTCCTGCGCCGCTGGGGACCGGCCCGCATCGCGGGCCTGCTGCGGCTGGTGCCCTCGACCGTGCACCGCGTCCTGACCCGCTTCGGCCTGGCCCGCCTCACCCACCTGGACCGGGCCACCGGCCGGGTCATACGCCGCTACGAACGCGCACGTCCCGGCGAGCTGGTGCACGTGGACATCAAGAAGCTCGGCAACATCCCCGACGGCGGCGGCCACAAGGTCCTGGGCCGGGCTACCGGCCGAAAGACCCGCTCGAACGCCGGCTACAGCTACCTGCACACCGCCGTCGACGACCACTCCCGCCTGGCCTACAGCGAGATCCTCACCGACGAGAAGAAGGAGACCGCCACCGGCTTCTGGCAGCGGGCCCACGCCTTCTACACCGGGTGCGGGATCACGGTCGAGCGGGTGCTGACCGACAACGGCTCCTGCTACCGCTCACGCGACTGGCGCGATCTGCTGGCAAAGACCGGGATCGCCCACAAGCGCACCCGGCCCTACCGGCCCCAGACCAACGGCAAAGTCGAACGCTTCAACCGCACGCTGCTGGACGAGTGGGCCTATGCCCGCCCCTACCGCTCAGAGCAGGAACGGCGCGACGCCTTCCCCCGCTGGCTGCACACCTACAATCACCACCGCGGACACACCGCGCTGAAAGGCCAACCACCCGCCAGCCGCGTCCCCAACCTCTCAGGGCAATACA
>NZ_JAVRFJ010000094.1:0-1196 GCF_031845845.1 Streptomyces gottesmaniae | reverse complement strand
GAGCGGGTTGTCGGGTCTGGTGCTGAGCGGGTTGTCGGGTCTGGTGTGGTGCCGGAGGTTGCGGTGCCGTGGGTGGTGTCGGGTAAGTCGGCGGGGGCGTTGGCTGCTCAGGCGGAGCGGCTGGCGGGGGCGGTTGCTGGTGCGGGTGTGCCGGTGGCTGGTGTGGGTTGGTCGTTGGTGAGTGGTCGTTCGGTGTTCCGGCATCGGGCGGTGGTGGTCGGCCAGGACGGGGACGGGTTGCTGGCGGGGGTGCGTGCGCTGGCCGCAGGGCAGCCGGACGCTGCTGACGCGGCTGGCGCTGTTGGTGTGGTGTCGGGGGTTGCGGATGTGTCGGGTCGTCGGGTGTTTGTTTTTCCTGGTCAGGGTTCGCAGTGGGTGGGGATGGCGGAGGGGTTGTTGGAGTCCTCGCCGGTGTTTGCTTCCAGGTTGGCGGAGTGTGCGGCGGTGTTGGAGCCGTTGGTGGGGTGGTCGTTGCTGGATGTGGTGCGGGGGGTGGAGGGGGCTGCGTCGCTGGAGCGGGTGGATGTGGTTCAGCCTGTGTTGTGGGCGGTGATGGTGTCTTTGGCGGAGGTGTGGCGTTCGGCTGGTGTGGAGCCGGATGCGGTGGTGGGGCATTCGCAGGGTGAGATCGCGGCTGCGGTGGTGGGTGGCTGGTTGTCGCTGGCGGATGGTGCGCGGGTGGTGGCGTTGCGGTCCCGGGTGATTGGTGAGGTGTTGGCGGGTGGTGGCGGGATGCTTGCGGTCCAGGCGTCCGTCGAGGAGGTGGAGGTCTGGCTGGAGGGTGTGGCCGGGGTGGGGGTGGCGGCGGTGAACGGGCCGCGTTCGGTGGTTCTGTCCGGCACCCGTGAGGGTTTGGAGGCCTGCGCGACGGCGTGGTCGTCCAGGGGAGTGTGGGTGAAGTGGGTGCCGGTGGATTATGCCTCGCATTCTGAGCAGGTGGAGGGGGTTCGGGAGCGGATTCTGGCGGATCTGGCGGGGGTGGTTCCGCTGTCGGGTGGGGTGCCGATGCTGTCGACGATGTCCGGTGAGTGGGTCGGGTTGGAGGGTGGTGGTCTGGGGGCGGGTTACTGGGTGGAGAATCTGCGGCGTCCGGTGCGGTTCGCGGAGGCCACCCGTCGGCTGGCGGGGGAGGGTTTCGGGGCGTTCGTCGAGGTCAGTGCCCATCCGGTGTTGGTGATGGGGATCGAGGAGACGCT
>NZ_JAVRFJ010000093.1:0-1290 GCF_031845845.1 Streptomyces gottesmaniae | reverse complement strand
CAAGGTGTTGATCGCCAACCGAGGCGAAATCGCTGTCCGCGTCGCCCGGGCGTGCCGGGACGCCGGGATCGCGAGCGTGGCCGTGTATGCCGATCCGGACCGGGACGCGCTGCATGTGCGGGCCGCGGACGAGGCGTTCGCGTTGGGCGGTGACACTCCGGCGACCAGCTATCTGGACATGGGCAAGGTGCTCCAGGCGGCGAAGGACGCGGGTGCGGACGCGGTCCACCCGGGTTATGGGTTCCTCTCGGAGAACGCGGAGTTCGCGCAGGCGGTCCTGGACGCGGGTCTGATCTGGATCGGTCCGCCGCCGCAGGCGATCCGTGATCTGGGGGACAAGGTGGCGGCCCGTCACATCGCCCAGCGTGCGGGCGCGCCGCTGGTCGCGGGGACCCCGGACCCGGTCTCGGGTGCGGAGGAAGTCGTGGCGTTCGCCCGGGAGCACGGTCTGCCGATCGCGATCAAGGCGGCCTTCGGCGGTGGCGGGCGCGGTCTGAAGGTGGCCCGCACGCTGGAGGAGGTGCCCGAGCTGTACGACTCCGCGGTGCGTGAGGCGGTCGCGGCGTTCGGGCGCGGTGAGTGCTTCGTGGAGCGCTACCTCGACAAGCCCCGGCATGTGGAGACGCAGTGCCTGGCCGACTCCCACGGCAACGTGGTCGTGGTCTCCACCCGTGACTGCTCCCTGCAGCGCCGCCACCAGAAGCTGGTGGAGGAGGCCCCCGCCCCGTTCCTGTCCCAGGCGCAGAACGAGCAGCTGTACGCGGCCTCCAAGGCGATCCTGAAGGAGGCCGGCTACGTCGGCGCCGGCACGGTGGAGTTCCTCGTCGGCGCTGACGGCACGATCTCCTTCCTGGAGGTCAACACCCGCCTGCAGGTCGAACACCCGGTCACCGAGGAGGTCACCGGCATCGACCTGGTCCGGGAGATGTTCCGCATCGCCGACGGCGAGGAACTCGGCTACGACGACCCGCCCCTGCGCGGCCACTCCCTGGAGTTCCGCATCAACGGCGAGGACCCCGGCCGGGGCTTTTTGCCCGCCCCCGGCACCGTCACCACCTTCACCCCGCCCGCCGGCCCCGGTGTCCGCCTGGACGCCGGCGTGGAAGCCGGCAGCGTGATCGGCCCCGCCTGGGACTCCCTGCTGGCCAAACTGGTCATCACCGGCGCCACCCGCAAGCAGGCCCTGCAGCGCGCCGCCCGCGCGCTGGAGGAGTTCACCGTCGAGGGCATGGCCACCGCGATCCCCTTCCACCGCGCGGTCGTCACCGACCCGGCCTTCGCTCCCGAACT
>NZ_JAVRFJ010000092.1:0-1414 GCF_031845845.1 Streptomyces gottesmaniae | reverse complement strand
AACACAGTGGACGCGAGCAACTGAGGACAAGCCCTCGGCCTATTAGTACCAGTCAACTCCACCCGTTACCAGGCTTCCATATCTGGCCTATCAACCCAGTCGTCTACTGGGAGCCTTACCCCATCAAGTGGGTGGGAATACTCATCTCGAAGCAGGCTTCCCGCTTAGATGCTTTCAGCGGTTATCCCTCCCGAACGTAGCCAACCAGCCATGCCCTTGGCAGAACAACTGGCACACCAGAGGTTCGTCCGTCCCGGTCCTCTCGTACTAGGGACAGCCCTTCTCAATATTCCTGCGCGCGCAGCGGATAGGGACCGAACTGTCTCACGACGTTCTAAACCCAGCTCGCGTACCGCTTTAATGGGCGAACAGCCCAACCCTTGGGACCGACTCCAGCCCCAGGATGCGACGAGCCGACATCGAGGTGCCAAACCATCCCGTCGATATGGACTCTTGGGGAAGATCAGCCTGTTATCCCCGGGGTACCTTTTATCCGTTGAGCGACGGCGCTTCCACAAGCCACCGCCGGATCACTAGTCCCGACTTTCGTCCCTGCTCGACCCGTCGGTCTCACAGTCAAGCTCCCTTGTGCACTTACACTCACCACCTGATTGCCAACCAGGCTGAGGGAACCTTTGGGCGCCTCCGTTACCCTTTGGGAGGCAACCGCCCCAGTTAAACTACCCATCAGACACTGTCCCCGATCCGGATCACGGACCCGGGTTAGACATCCAGCACGACCAGACTGGTATTTCAACGACGACTCCACCCGAACTGGCGTCCGAGCTTCACAGTCTCCCAGCTATCCTACACAAGCCGAACCGAACACCAATATCAAACTGTAGTAAAGGTCCCGGGGTCTTTCCGTCCTGCTGCGCGAAACGAGCATCTTTACTCGTAGTGCAATTTCACCGGGCCTATGGTTGAGACAGTCGAGAAGTCGTTACGCCATTCGTGCAGGTCGGAACTTACCCGACAAGGAATTTCGCTACCTTAGGATGGTTATAGTTACCACCGCCGTTTACTGGCGCTTAAGTTCTCAGCTTCGCCACCCCGAAGAGTGACTAACCGGTCCCCTTAACGTTCCAGCACCGGGCAGGCGTCAGTCCGTATACATCGCCTTACGGCTTCGCACGGACCTGTGTTTTTAGTAAACAGTCGCTTCTCGCTGGTCTCTGCGGCCACCCCCAGCTCACCGAGTAAATCGGATCACCAGTGATGGCCCCCCTTCTCCCGAAGTTACGGGGGCATTTTGCCGAGTTCCTTAACCATAGTTCACCCGAACGCCTCGGTATTCTCTACCTGACCACCTGAGTCGGTTTAGGGTACGGGCCGCCATGAAACTCGCTAGAGGCTTTTCTCGACAGCATAGGATCATCCACTTCACCACAATCGGCTCGGCATCAGGTCTCAG
>NZ_JAVRFJ010000091.1:0-1487 GCF_031845845.1 Streptomyces gottesmaniae | reverse complement strand
GTGGGCGCCCGTGGGGACAGGGCGGGGCATGGTGGGGCGGTGGACGCCGGTGGGGCGGGGGCGGTGGATACCCGTGGGGGCGGGGCGCGCGGCGGTGGGGGACGGTCCGGCCGTGCCGGGCGGGACGAAGAGCATCCCCAGGACGACCAGTCCGGTCACCCCCGCCACCCACCACGCGGTGCGCGGCTCGGTCCACAGCATGTGGATGGCGAGCCCCACGCCCGTGGAACCCGCGGCCGCGACCCCCATCACGACCACCGCCCCGGGCGGCGTGAGCCCGATCCGCCGCAGCCGGTGGGCGAGATGGTCGGGCCCGCCCCGCCACAGCTCCCGCCCCGCCCGTTTCCGCGAGACCAGGACGAGGACCGCGTCGGCGGTCGCCACGGCCGTGAGGGCGAAGGGGGCCCCGACACCGGCCCCGTACCCGACGGCGTACACGTGCAGCACACCCCCGGCGAGCAGGAAGCCCACGAACAGCGCCCCGCACGTGCCGAGCACGACGCGCGCGGGCGGCCAGTTGTGCATCAGGAACCCGGTGAGCGCCGCGGCCAGCACACTGAACAGCGTGGCCAGCCCGTCCATGACCTCGGCCGCCGCACACCCGCTCAACGCGAACGCGGTGACCGCGCCGACCACCCCGAGCACCCCGTCGGAACGCCCCATCCCCTTGAACCCGTGCACCACGAGGGCGATCCAGACGACCCCCACCATCCCGCCCAGCACGCCGAGTTCGCGGTACGGCACCACCATTGCGGCGCCGACGACCACCCCCGCCGCCCGCACCACGGCCGGCAGCCGCCACACATCACCGATCAGACCGAACACCCCGAGCCCCGCCCCGACGACGATCAGCCATCCGGCCTCACGCCCGAGCGGAGCGACCCCGCTCCACTCCCCCACCCACGCCACGGCACCCACCCCGCCCATCACGGCGACGCCCCCGAGCAACGGCACCCGCCGCCCGCGTCGGCGCTCCACGATCCCCAGCCGCAGCGCGGGCACGCGGACGGTCGCCGAGAGCACGGCGGTCAGCAACAGGGCGGACGCGGCAGCGAGGATTCCGTACAGCACGGATCCACGTTAGGGGTGAATGTCACAATTTCTGATGAATAACACGATCGTTTTGAAACAGCACGTTCGCCCGGATGTCCGCCGACCCCCACCCCCGCCCCGACAGGCCCGCACTCAGGCAACCCTCAGCGACGCAGATCACCGCCCCCCTGGCTACAGTGCGGCTGGAGAACTGGGTAGTCTCAGACGGACTGCATAAGTTACCGCTTAGTAATGATCTCCATGGATCTCCGAGGCACCCGGGCGGGTACCCCGGAGAAAACCCCTCGCAGGCCCGAGGAGCCCCGAAATGCAACTCGCCGCGATCATCGTGTCGTTGGTCCTGACCGTGGTCGGCGTTGCGCTCATCGCCCGAGCCGTGGCGCAGATCTACCGGTTCGTGAAGCTCGGTCAACCGGTGCCGGCGGGCAGCCGCA
>NZ_JAVRFJ010000090.1:0-1535 GCF_031845845.1 Streptomyces gottesmaniae | reverse complement strand
GACCAGGACCCCCCTCACCCCCCTCCAACTCGCCTTCCACACCGCCGAGACCCTCCACGAGGGCCTCACCGCCTACGGCTACGTACGCCAGAGCATCAGGGGCCCCCTCGACAGCACCCTCCTCGGCAACGCACTCGCCCACCTCTCCGCACGCCACCCCATGCTGCGGATGCGGATCACCGACGACGGAACCGCACGCCCGAGTCAGTACGCCGCCCCGGCGGGTCCCGTCGGCACGGCACCGCGCTGGTACGAGATCCGGGACCCCCGGCCGCACGATCTACGGCAGCTCGAACTCGACCTCTGCAACCGGCCGTTCGACCTGAGGACGGAGGACCCGGTGCGAGCCGTCCTCGTCCACGACCGCGACGACGCCCACCTCGCCCACCTGCTCCTGGTCGTGCACCACGCCGCCGCCGACGGCTTCAGCCTCAAGCTCATGGCCGAGGAACTCTGGTCGCTCTACACGGCATTGACCCGCGGCGAGGACGCCGCCCAACTCCCTTCACCATCAGTCCAGTTCAGCGACTACGCCGCCGCCCAGACCGCCGAACGCCAGTCCCCGTCGTACGCGGAGGACCTCGACCACTGGCGCGCCCGCCTGGCGGCACATACGACCTCCCTCCCCTCCCTCCCGTACGACGGCGACCCCGAGGCACCCCCCACCCCGCCCCTCACCCACCACCGCACCGAGATCGACGAGGAACTGACCACCGCCCTCCGCGAGACGGCCGCGCGGCACGAGGTCTCGCTGTTCCACCTGCTGCTGGCGGTGTACGGCCGTTGTCTGGCGCGGTGGAGCGGACGGCGGGCCGTCGCGGTCAATGTGGCGCGGGCGCGGCGGGAGTCGCCGGTCGCCGGCATCGACCGTCTGGTGGGGCCGCTGGCCGACACCCTGCCGGTGTTCGTGGACGTCGACCCCGCCGAACCGGTCACCGCGCTCGCCGACCGGCTGCGACGGACATGGCGGGAGGCCGAGGCCCACGCGACCCTGAGCAGCACGGACTTCGCCCGGCTGCTGTCCCAGATGCGCCCCGCCACGGGCCCCGCGCCGCGCACGGCGGCCGAGGCGGGCTTCAGCTTCGCCCGGTTCCCGGTGGTCCACGGCCCCGACTGGCCCGTCACCGTCACCCCCACGGCCGCGGCCACCGCCTCCGCCGCCACCCGCCTCGGCCTCCTCTGCTGGGAGGCCGACGCGGCCCTGCGCCTGTCGTGGAACCACCCGGCCCACCTGTTCCGCCCCGAGACCGTACGACGCCTCGCCGACGAGTACGTCACGGAACTACGGGCCGCCACCGCGGCACCCCCCGCCCCGGCGACCGCCCCACCCCACCACGCGGTCGGCACAGGTCACGGCGGCGTCGTGGACCGTCTCCGCGCCCAGTTCCGCGCCACCCCCCGGTCCGTCGCCGTCGCCGCCGACGACGGGACCACGCTCACCTACGCCGCCCTCGACACCGCCACCGCCGCCCTCGCCGCGCGGCTGCGCGCGCACGGCGTACGCCCCGGCGACCTGGTCGGGCTCCTCACGGAAC